>NZ_JBEZXZ010000238.1:0-12753 GCF_040638275.1 Actinoplanes sp. NPDC026623
GGCCGGCCCGGCCGCGGCGGATCCACCCGCCTCGTCGCCGCCGGCTGAGCCGGCCGTGGGGGACGCCGGCGAGCCGGCCGGGGCCTGGCCCGCCGTTACCGGCGATGACGAGGCCACCACGCTCCTGACGCCGCCGGACACCGCTGCCGCGCCGGCCTCGGCGGGGACGCCGCCGGCCGGCGGCGTTGACGAGCCGTCGCCGCGGAGGAGTCCCGACGACGGCGAGACGGTGCGGCTGCAGCCGCCGTTCTTCGCGCCGCGCACCTCCACGCTCCCGCGGACCCCGCCCGCCGCGACCGCACCGGACGCCTGGTTCGCCGAGCCCCAGCGGGCGGAGCGCGCCGCCGCACCGCAGGCGCCGGCGGACGAGTCGCCGGTGGCCGGCGGCACGGACTCCGGGGAGCGGGACGAGCCGGGCGCGCCGCTGGGCATCGCGGGCGAGGACGCGCCGGCGGAGTCACCCGTACCGGTGACCGCCGGGGCTTCCGGGCCGGCGCCGACGGGGGAGCCCGCCCGGGAACGGGAGAAGGAGCGCAAGATCACCTCGGCCGGGGCGCTGATCTGGGTGCTGCTCGCGCTGCTCGGCTACACCCTGGTCGTGCAGTTGCGCAGCAACGACGCCGACGCCGGGCTGGCCACCGCGCGCCAGGAGGATCTGGTCGGCATCCTCAGCGACCTCGAGGCCCGCGACCAGCGCCTGCAGCAGGAGATCAACAACCTCGAGGAGAGCCAGCGGCAGCTGACCTCCGGCGTCGCCGGGCGCCAGGCCGCGCTGACCGAGGCCGGCAAGCGGGCCGACGAACTCGGCCTGCTCTCCGGCACGCTGGCCGCGCACGGGCCCGGGCTGCACATCCAGATCGACCCCCGTGGCCAGCCGGTCAAGGCCTCGCAGATCCTCAACGCCGTGCAGGAACTGCGCGGCGCGGGCGGCGAGGTGATGGAGATCGTCGGTGCCAACGGGGTCGCCGTGCGGATCGTCGCCTCATCGTATTTCGTCGATGCCGCGGGCGGCGACGTGATCGTCGACGGCAAACAGCTCAGCGGTCCTTACACGCTGCGGGTGATCGGGGTGCCGTCGACCATGCAGACGGCGTTGCAGATCCCCGGAGGGGTGGTCGCTTCGGTGAGCCAGGCCGGCGGTAACGTGACCATGGAGCAACGCAGCACGGTCGAGGTGACCGCGGTGCGTCAGCCCACCAGCCTGCAGTACGCGCGCCCGGTCAAATGAGCGGGCGCGCTTGTCAACGGAGGAATGTGTGATTCCTGAGGACCTGCGGTACACGGCCGAACACGAGTGGGTGGCCGGCGACGGCTCCGGGCCCGTGCGGGTGGGCATCACCCACTTCGCGCAGGACGCGCTCGGTGACATCGTGTTCGTGCAGCTGCCCGACGAGGGCACGGCGGTGCGGGCCGGTGACTCACTCGGCGAGATCGAGTCGACGAAGAGCGTCTCCGAGATCTACGCGCCCATCGCGGGCACCGTGATCGCGCGCAACGGCAGCCTCGCCGACGAGCCGGAGCTGATCAATGCCGAGCCGTATGCGGCGGGATGGCTCGTCGAGATCGCCCCGGACGATCCCGCTGCCCTCGATGCTCTGCTGGACGCCGAGGCCTACAAGGCTCTGACCGACAGCTGAATAGCCCGCGCGTCTGGTTGCCCGCCATATAGCTGCTGACTAGGCTCGCGGGGCACATGTAGAACTGTTATTACTTCGAAACCAATAGTCGTGCCGTCCGGACCTCCGGGCAGCGGCGGGGGGCGCTGCGCTCCGGACCCGGGTCCGGTTCGCAAACTCCGCGTCGTCGGGCGGCGACCGAGAAAGATCCGTGAGGTGGTCCGATGACGCGCCCAGACGACGAGTTTCCCCCACTCGACGTCACGTCCACGCTGAACCTCGGTGCGCTCGACGAGGTGCTCGAGGGCCCCGAGACCGACGTGGTACCGAGCCGGATGTCCGGTTCGCTGCCGCCCGGAATGGCGCTGCTGGTCGTGCGCCGCGGCCCCAATGCGGGTGCGCGGTTCCTGCTGGACCATGACGTGACCACGAGTGGGCGCCATCCCGACAGTGACATTTTCCTCGACGACGTGACGGTCTCGCGCCGCCACGCCGAATTCCACCGGGACGGTGGCACCTTCACCGTCCGCGACGTGGGCTCGCTGAACGGCACCTACGTCAACCGGGAGCGGGTCGAGTCCGCCACCCTCGGCAACGGGGACGAGGTCCAGATCGGCAAGTTCCGGCTGGTCTTCATCGCCGGTCCCCGGCCGGAGGGCGAGGGAAGCGGGGCGTGAACCCGTCGGGGGCGGCCGCACACGACCACCAGAGCCCTCGCGCTCAGGGCGGCCGTGAAAGTGCGCTGATGAGCATCGGGGAGGTGCTGGCCCAGCTGCGTACCGAGTTCCCGGACACCACGATCTCCAAGCTCCGGTTCCTGGAGGCGGAGGGGCTGGTGGACCCGCAGCGCACCGCCTCCGGTTACCGCAAGTACTCGTGGAACGACGTGGCCCGGCTGCGGTTCGTCCTGACCGCCCAGCGCGATCAGTACCTGCCGCTCCGGGTCATCCGCGAGCAGCTCGAGGCTCAGGAACGCGGCGATGACCCGCTGACCCACCGGCGGCCGTCGCTGGTGGCGGTCGGCTCGGAGGCCGAGGTGCCGGCGGATTCCGCCGACACCCGGGTGTCCCGGGCCGACCTGGTCGAGCGCACCGGCATCGCCGAGCAGATGCTCTCCGAGCTGGAGCAGATCGGCCTGGTCACGTCGCGGCCGCCGGGCTGGTATGACGGCGACGCCGTGGTGATCGTCGAGGCGGTGGTCGGGCTGGTCCGGCACGGACTCGAGCTGCGTCACCTGCGGTCGTTCCGCACCGGCGCCGACCGCGAGGTCGGGCTATTCGCCCAGCTGCTGACGCCGCTGATGCGCCAGCACGACCCCGCGGCCCGGGCCCGGGCCGCGGAGACCGCGCGTGAGCTGCAGGCACTCTCCCAGCGGCTGCACGCGGCACTGGTGCGGGCCGGACTGCGGGACACCCTCGGCCGCTGAGGTTTCGCCCGGGTGGGCCGGGGAAGCCTGAGACACGGGCAACGCGTGGCGCCGCCCCCCGGGGGTCCGTGTACCGTGCAGGATAGGCGTGAAACAGCCTGATGGTCGCCCTTCGGGCGGCTTAACGGGGCGGGTACGACGTGCGACACGGAGGCGGGCAGTGCGCGAGCTGAGCGTGGTCGGTGTTCGGGTGGAGCTGCCCAGCAACCAGCCGATCGTCCTGCTCAGGGAGGTCGACGGTGATCGTTACCTGCCGATCTGGATCGGCGCGGTGGAGGCGACCGCGATCGCCTACGAGCAGCAGGGTGTGAAGCCGGCCCGGCCGCTGACCCATGATCTGCTCCGGGACGTCCTCGCGGCGCTGCAGGCGCCGCTGAAGGCCGTGGAGATCACGGAGCTCAAGGAGAACGTGTTCTACGCCGACCTGCTCATCGGCGACGACCTGCGGGTCTCCGCGCGGCCGAGCGATTCGATCGCCCTGGCCCTGCGCGTGGGGGCCCCGATCCGCTGCGCCGACCAGGTGCTGACGGAGGCAGGCATCGTCATTCCGGACGAGCAGGAGGACGAGGTCGAGAAGTTCCGCGAGTTCCTCGATCAGGTCCGTCCCGAGGACTTCGCCGGCTAGTTCGTGGCATCGACGATCACCAAGGCCCCGTCGTCCGTACGCGGCGTGTCGCGGCATTACCTCCCTGTTTCGCGGCGCGCTGAGTTATACGCTCGTGAAGTCCAGGTGAAGCGGCACCGCGCAGCGGGGAGGTAGTCGCGTGCACGAGTCAGACTCTGATGAGGGTCCGCTTGTCGGCGAGGACGGCGTTACCGGTTATCGCGGAGTGACGGCTTGTCAGGCGGTCGGTATCAGCTACCGCCAGCTGGACTACTGGGCTCGGACGACCCTTGTCGTGCCCAGCGTCCGGGATGCCACGGGTTCCGGCACTTCTCGGCTCTATTCGTTCCGTGACCTGGTGGTCCTCAAGGTCGTCAAACGCCTGCTGGACGCCGGCGTCTCACTGCAGAACATCCGCCGGGCCATCGAGACGCTGCGCTCGCGCGGCGTCGAGGACCTGGCCGGCATCACGCTGATCTCCGACGGCACCACCGTCTACGAGTGCCGGTCGCCGGAGGAGGTCGTCGATCTGCTCCAGGGCGGCCAGGGCGTGTTCGGCATCGCCATCGGCGGCGCCTTCAAGGAGATCCAGGGCTCGCTGTCGCACCTGCCCGCCGAGCAGGCGTCCGGGCCGCAGCCGGTCGGCACCAACCTGCCGTCCGAGCCCGCCGCCGGCGACGAACTCGCGGCCCGCCGGGCCCGCCGCCGGGCCGGCTGACCACCCCGCCGGCGACCCTCACGGGTGCAATGCCGGCTCCTCCGTGGGGTCTCGCCGGCGTTGACCGGTTGACCGAACTCGATCAACATTGCCGGATGTTCGACACGCCCGCGGCCGAACCGCTGTTCGTCACGCCGTCCGGTGCGGAGATCGCCGGATTCCCGTCCGAGGGCGATGCCGCCCTGCGGTGGTGGGAGCGGCTGCGGCGAACGTATCCGGCGAGCGGACTCTGGCCACTTCTGGTCGAGGCCGGTACCCCCGAATACCTCGCCGACTCGTACACCGATGCCACGGTGGCCGAATCGCTCGCCGAGGCATACCGGCTCGACGGTGCCGCGCTGCTGGCCGAGGACGGCGAGCGGAGACTGCGCGGCTACCCACCGGACCTGGCGGCGACCCTCCGTTCCGAACTGGCCGGGGCGGGGACCTGGCCCGGCGATCCGGAACGGCCGGGATTCGAGCTGCCCTCCAGTTGGGGGCGACCGGAAAGGGTGTTCGTGGCCCTGGTTCCGTTGGCCGAGCCGTGGCTGGTGCCGGTGACCCTGCACTACGGCGGCTGGAACAGGTACCCCGCCCCGGCGGAACACGCCGCGATCATGCGGCACTGGCATCACCGGTACGGTGCCGAGCCGGTCGTCCTGACCGGAACGACCCTCCAGTACGCGGTCGCCCGGCCGCCTGCCACCCGGCCGGAAGCGCTGGCGCTGGCCCTGGCCTGGGAATACCGCCTCTACAACGACGGTGAGTACGACCTCTACCGGGCGGACACCCTCACCGGCCTGGCGGCCGGCCTCCTGGACGCGCCGGTCTGGCGGATGTGGTGGGACTGAGGACGCTCACGGCGTCGCCGGCGTGCTGAGCGCCTGCGGCGGCAGCACCGGGATCGGCCAGTCCGCCCGCACCTGCCAGCGCGACGCGTGCTGCGCGAACGGGCCGCCGCGGGTCTCGAGCAGGGCCACGGCCCGCTCCCTCGCCGGCGACACCCGCCGGTGGTCGGCGTCGGTGATGAGGCCGAGCCGGCGGCCCTGCGCGTACTCGTCCTCGTCCTTCCACGACCACCGCCGCAGATCGGGGTCGGCAACCAGGTCGAGCATCAGGTCGCAGGTGTCGATGCCGATGGCGGTGCGGCGCACGGGCCGCTCGAAGTTGACGTACCAGTGCGAGGCGCCGCTGTCGACCGGTGTGAAGAGGTGAATGCTGAAATCCGGATCGACGCCGAACCAGCTGACCACCGTGTTGTCGCGCCAGACCCACGGACCCAGCTGCCACCGGCCCCGGACCAGATTGGGAATCGCCTGTTTGCGAACGGTGTCGTCGCCCGTGATCAGCCAGTGGATCCAGGTCGTCGGAGCCATGCTCTCGATGCCGGGCCAGCAGGCGAGCCGCAACACGGTGCCGTCGTCGTCGACGACGCGATGCGGCGCAGCCGACCAGACCCTGCCGTTGAATACGTCGCGGCGCACCGCCGTGGCTCCGGGCCGGAACGCTGATGTCCTCGTCTCTGCCGATTCCATTCGGCAATGGTCAGGCACGGCGTCAACCCGACGGTGACTCCGGAGGCCTCCCTAGGACGCGGGCAGCAGACGCGCGGCGTGGCGGTCGCGGTACTCGCGCGGGCTCACGCCGTACTGGCGTTTGAACGCGGAGCTCAGGGCGAACGCCGTGCTGTAACCGACCCGGCGGGCGATCGCCTCCAGGGTCAGGGCGGGATCGGTGAGCAGGTCGGCGGCGAGCGCGAGCCGCCAGCCGGTCAGGAACGCCATGGGCGGTTCGCCGACCGTCTCGGTGAAGCGGCGGGCGAAGGTCGCGCGTGACACGGCCGCCGTGCCGGCGAGGGAGGCGACCGTCCAGGGCCGGCCCGGATCGTCCTGCAGCCGGCGCAGCGCGGGCCCGACGACCGGGTCGCCCTGCGCCGCGTACCAGCCGGGGGCGGCGGCGTCGGGACGCGAGAACCAGGTCCGCAGTACGGCGATGAGCAGCAGGTCGAGCAGCCGGTCCAGGACGGCGTTCTGCCCGGGGTCGTCGCGGACGATCTCGCGGGCCAGCAGCGGGATCAGCGGCGAGTCGAGCTCCTTCTCGGTGACGATGACAAGCGTCGGCAGCGCGCGCAGCAGCCGCCCGCTGACCTCGCCGTCGACGAGGTAGGAGCCGCTGAGCAGGACCGTGTCGCCGGCGATGCTGTTGCCCCAGCTGCGCACGCCGAGGTCGTACTCCTCGGTCAGGCCGCGCCCGTCGGGGGCGTAGCACTGCTGTCCTGGCCGGATGGTCACCGTCACGGGCGTGGTGGCGCTGTCCGCGAGCGTCCAGGGCTCCCGGCCGATCGCGACCACGACGTCGCCGGCGGTCAGCTCCAGCGGCGGTCGTCCGTCGGGCAGCGCCCAGGCCGCGCCGCGCACCACGGCGGTCAGGCTGATCGGGACCTCGTCCGCCAACCGGATCGCCCACGGCGCCGCCATCAGGCAGCGCACCAGGAAGGCGCCGCGGGCGCGGGGACCTTCGAGCAGCGCGGAGAGTCCGTCCACGCCTCGTAGGGTAAACGAGACGGCCGCATATGCCGCCGCGCGTCACGGCGATGGCCCCGCGCCTCGCCCGCGGCGAGGGTTGAGCCATGACCGAAACCGTTCGTACCCCGCTGCTGATCACCGCCATCGTCGCCGCCGGGCTGCAGGCCGGCACCTACTACGTGTGGGCCTGCGGCGTGATGCCCGGCCTGGCCCGGGTCGACGACCACACCTTCGTGACCACGCTGGACCAGGTGAACCAGTCCATCGTCAACCCGGTCTTCATGCTCACCTTCCTGGGCGCGCCGATCCTGGCGGCGGCCGCCGCGATAGCGGGCCCGCCGGCGGCCCGGCCGTGGCTGATCGCCGGTCTGGCGCTGACCGTCGCCACGGTGGCGGTCACCGTCGTCGGCAACGTGCCGCTCAACGACGCGCTCAGCAGGGCGGCCTCGACGACGGACACGGACGTCGCCGCCGCGCGCGCCGCCTTCGAGACCGCCTGGGTGCGGTGGAACGTGCTCCGGACGCTGACCTCGACGGCGGCGCTTGCCGCGCTCGGCTGGGCCGCGCTCCGCGCCTGATCGGCCGCTGTCCATCAGGAAATCGGTGTTCCTGCCGCCTGGAGCCTGGCGCGCATCGGGCGCCGGCGACGAGCCCGCCGATTCTGGCGGGGGACCCATCGGAAAACGCGTCAATGGGCGCCGAGCAGGCGCAGCATCAGGGCCAGCGGGGGCCAGCCGGTCCGGCCGCGCTGCGTCACCGCGTAGCTGCGCAGCAGCACCGGCGTATCGGGCAGGGCCAGCAGCCGTACGCCGGGCAGCATCGGCCCGTCCATCGGCAGCAGCCCGACGCCCAGCCCGGCGACGATGAGGTCCTGCACCAGGTCCAGGCTGTCCGCCCGGTGCACGATCCGCGGCACGAAACCCTCGAGCGACGCGACGGTACGCACCACGTCCTCGTCGGCGGTGTTGCGGGAGTTCACGATCCAGTCGTGGTCCCGGAACCCGGCGAACTCGGTGGCCTCGGCGTCGCGGGGCACGGCGAGTCCCCAGGGCGCCTCCCAGAGCGGTATCGCCGTGAGCGCCGGGTCGAACGCGGCCGGCGCGAGGTTGTAGTCGTAGGTCAGCGCCAGGTCCATCAGGTCGGTCGCCAGCAGTTCGAACGCCTCGAACGGCTCGTGCTCGTGGATCAGCAGGCGTACCCGGGGGTGGGTCCCGGCCAGGGTGGCCGCGATCGGCAGCAGGGAGCGGCGCACCGCCGTGGCGAAGCCCGCGACCCGCAGGTCGCCGGAGGGTTCCGCGGACGGGTCCAGGTCGAGCCGGGCGGCCTCGACCGCGGCCAGGATGGTGACGGCGTGCTCGGCGAGGCGGCGACCGGCGGGGGTGAGCCGGACCCGGCGCCCGTCCGGCTCGATCAGCGGCGTGCCGGCCTCCCGGGCCAGGACGGCGAGCTGCTGGGACACCGTCGAGGTGGTGACGTGCATCTCCTCGGCGACCTCGCGCATCGAGCCGAGCCGGGACAGTTCGAGCAGTAGTCGCAGGCGCCGGGTGTCCATCCGTCGATTATCAAGCAAAGCCGAACGGTAAGTCCAGGATTAGCACGTGGACGTGAACGTTCGGAGCGGCTGTACTGGGTCCATGCGAACAGAGGCACGGACCGGCACGGCGATGGCGCTCGCCTCGATGCTCCTCGTTCAGTTCGGCCTCGCGGTGTCCGTCGGGCTGATCGACCGGGTCGGCACCGAGGGCGCGGCGTGGCTGCGCCTGGCCTGGGCGGGGGTGATCCTGCTGGTGCTCGTCCGGCCGCGGCTGCGCGCGTTCACCCGCCGGACCCTGCTGATCTGCGTCGCCCTCGGCATCGTCACCGCCAGCGTCACCATGCTCTTCATGGCCGCGATCGCGCGGCTGCCGCTCGGCACGGCGAGCGCGCTGGAGTTCCTCGGACCGCTGTCGGTCGCGGTCATCCGGGGGCGGCGCGGCACGAAGGTGTGGCCGGTGCTGGCGGCGGTGGGCGTTGTCCTGCTGACCGAGCCGTGGCACGGCGGGATCGACCTGGTCGGCGTCGGGTACGCGCTGGCGGCCGCGGTGTGCTGGGCGGCCTACATCCTGCTCACCCAGCGGGTCGGCGACGAGGTCTCGGGGCTGCAGGGCCTGGCGGTGTCGATGCCGGTGGCGGGTCTCGTGGCGACGCTGGTGGTGGGCCCGTCGGTGCTGGCCGGCATCACCTGGCAGATGCTGCTGATCGGGATCGGCCTGGCGATCGCGCTGCCGGTGGTGCCGTTCATCCTCGAACTGCTCGCCCTGCGCCGGTTGACGGCGGCCGCGTTCGGCACGCTGATGAGTCTGGAGCCCGCGTTCGCGCTGGTGATCGGGCTGGTGCTGCTCGGCCAGGTGCCCGGCTGGGCGCCGGTGGCGGGCGTCGCCTTCGTGGTGGCCGCCGGCATCGGCGCCGAACGCACCGGCGCCCGGGACGACCACGTCCCGGAGCCGGTGGTCGTGCCTGACGAGGGAACCGTCCTGGCCGGGCGCTGAGCCGGCCCGGCCGATCCCCCGTACGGTCAGGTGTTGCGGTAGGTGATGGCCGGCTGGGCCGGTTGCGGCAGATTGTCGTCGGGCAACGGGATGGGTTCGATCCGGGCGGGGCGCTCGGTCACGACGCAGACCTCCTCGCCCGGCCACCACCAGCCGCAGGAGCGGGCCAGGGTCGCCCAGTCGTCCAGGCGGTTGTTGACCACCGGTCCGTGTTGTGCCAGCCCGAGCCGGCGCAGCACGTCGTAGTGCCCGATCCAGTAGGCGTCCTGCTGTCCCCACCAGGCGACGGGGAAGCGGCCCGGCGCGGCCAGGGTGGCGCGCACCGGAAGGACGATGCTGTCCATGAGGATCGTCCGCAGCGCGCCGCGGACGCCCTGGCGCAGCACCTCGCCGAGCGGGACGCCCGCGTCCAGCGCGTTCGGCGGGGGCAGCACCGGCCAGGGCTTGGCGTCCTTGCCGGGCTGGCGCAGCGGGCCGAGCCGGGGATCGGCGCCCTCGTCGAGGGCGGCCCGCAGCCGCGACCAGCCGGCGGCGATGTCACCGGCCAGCGGCGGGCGGCCCGGTGGTCGCCGGGGCCGCAGCCACCGCTGCAGGTCGTCGTGGGAGGGGACCCCGGCCACCAGCGGCATGGCGTCGCGGGGCGAGCCGACCCAGGCGAACCGTGGCCGGTCCCGGCCGTGCCGCCGGTACAGGCGGGTCAGGGTCTCTTCGGCGGCGTCGCGGTCGGCCGGCTCGGTGGCGAGACCGAAGTCCCGCCACTCCCGCCGGATGTCGACCGCTCGGTGCCAGTAATCGAGGTCGGCGGCGACTCGGCGCCGCGTCGGGGCGGTCAACGCGCGAGGGCGCACGCGCCCTTCAGCTCAGTGATCATCATGGGTGCCATCGTGGCGTGCCGCCGCGCCCCGGGCAACCGAATTACGGGCGCCGGCACAACCAGGTGCTGCGCTCGGCGCGTACGAGCAGGTCACCGCGGTGCAGCAGGCTGCCGGGGCCGTCGCCGTCGAGCAGCAGGCGCAGGGTGGCCTGGTCGTCGGCGCCGATCTGGTCCTCGAGGCCGGATCGCAGGCGGGTCAGCGTCGCCTGCGCGTAGCGGGCGGCGCCGGCCGGGAGCGGGGCGGTCAACTCGATCGTGACGTCCTGCGAGGCCTGCACGGTGAATCCGGCCTTGCGCAGGCGTGGTCCCCAGTCCTCGCCGCGGTGCGGCATCTCCTCGGCGTGCCGGGTGGCCAGGGCGGCGTGCAGCCGGTCCTCGAGGCCGCCGCCGACGTCGTCCGGCAGGAACCGCGGCATGGACGCCATCTCGGCGACGGCGAGATGGCCGCCGGACCGGATCGCGGCGAACACGCAGGCGAGGACCCGGTCGGGGTCGGCCACGTGGTGCAGCGACGCCGAAGCCCACACGAGGTCCACGCCGTCGACGTCCGGCCAGCCCTCGTCGAGGTCCGCCCGCACGGTCCTGATCCGGTCGGCGACGCCGGCCCTCGCGGCGGAATCCCGCAGGCGCTGCAGCATCTCCGGCGACAGGTCCACCGCGATCAACTCGGCCTCGGGGAAGCGCTCGGCCAGGGCGAGCGTCCCGGTCCCGGTCCCGCAGCCGAGGTCGAGGATCCGGCGCGGCGCGCCGCCGGTCAGTTCGTGGACCTGGTCGGTCAGGTCCTTCAGGTACGCGTGCAGCACCTCGGCGTCGAGATCGAGCAGGGCGGGCAGGGCGTCGGTGTCGTGGTGATCGTGGCCGTGGCCGTGGCCGTGGTGGTGATTTCCCATGAGCCGACGATAGCCGCGGATTGCGTCGATGACATACAGTCTTGCGTATGACGCAAGACGGGGAGCTCGACGCCATCGTCCGCCAGCGGATCCGCGGCCTGCGCGCGGCCCGGGGCTGGTCCCTCGACGACCTGGCCTCCCGCTGCTATCTGAGCCCGTCGACGCTCAGCCGGATCGAGACCGGGCACCGCCGGATCGCCCTGGACCAGCTGGCGCCGATCGCCCGGGCCCTGGGCACCACCCTCGACCACCTGGTCGAGTCCGTCGACGACGATGACGTGGTGATCAGGCCGCACCGCGACGAGGCGCGGGGCAGGACGACCTGGCTGCTGTCGCGCGAGTCCGGGCCGGGCGGCGTTGCCGTCGCGAAGATCCGGGTCACCAGGCCGGCCCCGGCCGACCTGCGCGTGCACCCCGGCCGGGACTGGTTCACGGTGCTGTCCGGCACCGTGATGCTGCGGCTGGGGGAGCGGACCATCCTGGTCGGGACCGGCGAGGCGGCCGAGTTCTCCACGATGGTCCCGCACTCCTTCGGCGCGCACGACGGCCCGGCGGAAATGCTCTGCATCCTCGACCACGATGGCCGGCGCACCCACCTGCACGCGGATTGACATTGGTTTACCGAAGATCGAACGGTGTGCTTCCGTTGGGCATGTCCTCGACAACGGATCGGTCGCCGTCCTTCCTTCCCGGACTGCGGCTGTGCCGGGATTTCTATGTGGAGGCGGTGCGCCCGCTGCTGGACCGGGGGTTTCCCGGCCTGCCGCACGCCGCCGCGCGGGTGGGCGCGGGCTCGGAGGTGCTCGGCTTCGACTCCGAGCGCTCCGCCGACCACGACTGGGGCCCGCGGCTGGAGCTGTTCCTGACCGCCGAGGACGCCGCCCGGCACGGCTCGGCACTGTCGGCGCTGCTCGCCGACCGGCTGCCGAAGCAGATCCACGGCCGGCCGACCAACTTCGAGCCCGCCGGCGCCCGGGTGCGGGTCATGACCGCCACGACCGGGCCGGTCGCCCACCGGGTGCACATCACCGACGTGGCGACCTGGTCGGCCGAGCTGCTGGGCTTCGACGCCCGCCGCGGCGTGACCGACCTGGACTGGCTGGCCACCCCCGCCCAGCTGCTGGGCGAGGCCACCGGCGGCGAGGTCTTCCACGACGACACCGGCGAGCTGACCGGCCTGCGGGCCCGGCTGCGCTGGTACCCCGACGACGTGTGGCGCCACCTGCTGGCCGCCCAGTGGACCCGCGTCGCCCAGGAGGAGGCGTTCGTCGGGCGAACCGCGGAGGCCGGCGACGAGCTCGGCAGCCGCCTGATCGCCGCCCGGCTGGCCCGGGACGTCATGCGGCTGTGCCTGCTGCTCGGCCGCCGCTACCCGCCGTACGGCAAGTGGCTCGGCACCGCGTTCGCCCGGCTGCCCGGCACCGCCGGGATCGGCGCGGCCCTGGGCGAGGCCCTGGACGCCCGCGACCCGGCGCGCCGGCAGGCGGCGCTGTGCGACGCCTACGAGGGCGCCGGCCGGTGGCAGAACCGGCTCGGCATCGCGGGCGCCGTCGACCCCACGCGCCGGCCGTTCCACGACCGGCCCTACCCGGT
>NZ_JBEZXZ010000239.1:0-12707 GCF_040638275.1 Actinoplanes sp. NPDC026623
CACGGCCAGCACGGCCAGCACGGCCAGCACGGCCAGCACGGCCAGCACGGCCAGCGGCCAGCGGCCAGCACCGCAGCACGGCCAGCGGCCAGCACGGCAGCACCGCAGCACCGCAGCACGGCCAGCGGCCAGCACGGCAGCACCGCAGCACGGCCAGCGGCCAGCGGGCAGCACGGCTAGCACGGCAGCACAGGCGGGCCGTCCGCCGCTCGCGGCAGCTCCGGTATCCGAATTCCGGGCGGCGCGCGATTCCAGGCGGACCGCGATTGCGACGGACCGCTCGCACGGCCGATATCACCCACAGGGAAGCGGCCCGTTTCACCCACGACGTAGGCGTCGCATATCGCAAAGTTGGGCAACAGCTTCGGTTTGGCTCTGGGCTTGCGTTCGCACGATGACCATCTCTAACCCGGACATACCCGATATGACCGAGTGTCATCGCGCCCACTGACTCGCAGCGGCCACCCAAATTCAGGAAGAACCCACCGGGACCCGATCGCAGCAGAAGTGACACCGGACGCCCCGCCCGCGAGCCGGATGACCAGCGGATCGGGCACCCGGGCCACCACCGCCGAGCAACCGCCATCGGCCGCAGCACGCACTGCACCGGCACCACAGCCAGCGGCGATGACGCAGCCGGTGCCGGCGATGCCGTCCCCTGCCGCCAAGACGATGTCCGAGGCGGCAACACCCGCCACGAAGCGTGCCCTACCTGCGGGGACAGGCAGACCGGCGACCGAGATGCCCGCGGTGGTCGCCGGATCGGTGCAGAGGTCGGCGCCCGCGGACGCTGAGGCGGCGTGCCCGACTGAGGCTCCAGACAGGCCCGCGATGCAGAGAGCACTTGCGGTGCAGGCGGCGACGCGGGCCGAGCAGACACCTGCGATGCAGCGGGCACCCGCAACGCAGGCGGCAACGCGGGCGGGGCCGACACCCGCGATGCAGGCGACGACGCGGGTCGGGCGGACACCCGAGACGCTGGCGGCGACGCGGACCGGGCGGGCACTCGCGGTGCAGCGGGCACCCCCGATGCAGGCGGCAACGCGGGTCGGGCGGACACCCGAGACGCTGGCGGCGACGCGGACCGGGCGGGCACTCGAGATGCTGGCGGTGACGCGGGTGGGGTCGGGCGTGCCGGCACGCTCTCAGTGGTGGTCGCTGTCAGGGATTCGGAGCGGCTCTTACGGATGCGCCAAAGCTTCAAGCCGTGGCGCTGCTGAAGACCCCACCGGCGATGACGCTCGTGCTCACGACGAAACTCATCGCCAGCGGCAGAATAGTTCCGTGACGCGGTCCGGTCGCGCATCGCCGCAATTTCCGACCTGCCAAACAACGACAACTGTCCCACGAAAAGATTCTCCCGCAACCCACCCGATATGTCAGCGGACGATCATGCCAACCTCCACTTTGACAATGGATTTCCGGGACAATTTCGATACAGCGTCACGCGCGCCGAGATTAATAGTTGCGGCTCACCCCTCATGCCGCCGACCGCCAACGAGCCACCCACGAATCGCGTCGACAGCCTCGCCTCTGCAGCGGCAGCAGCGGCAGCAGCAGCAGCAGCGGCAGCGCTGGAGCATGACGATCAAACGGGAGGTTGGGCAGATGGCCAGAAAGTCGTGTTCATCCCAGATCTGACGAAGTCCGACAGGTCGGCAAGGTCGAGCTCGGCAGTGAAATCACCTTCTATGCACAGAATGAGAGACCTTCCCAGCTCCAACCCGGCGACGTCGACGAGCTCCTCGTCCTGAGCCGCGCGCAGCAACACGCCGAACGCCCGACGATCTCGCCAGTTTGAGAGGACTTCCTCGGCCTGACAAGGGAGCTCGATGTCCTGAGAGTCGTCTGCCAGTACATCGCGAAGGCGCTCGGCACGGCAGTCCCAGACGGGTCCCTCGTGGCACGCAACTGTCCGGGCAGGCGATCATCTGCTATTCGAGGTAATGAAAGATCATTGCCGGGGCAGCATAAGTTTCGCCATTACTCAGGGCGCGCCGCCAGTCCCGCATTGTCGAGGGCGTCCAGGCCCGGCCGGTGATAGTGATATTCCCCATTACCCCGGGGCTTCGGGGTAGAGCTCAAACTCGCCTGGGTCGATTTCCGCGCAGAACTCTCGCAATAGTGATGCCCGAGGGTCAGGTTCACCAACCGCGACGAATTGTCCCGAAGGAGCTGAAGGTCAGCTTCGTCAATCGGCCGCTCCTTCCCGCTCTGACTCGCTGCTCAAGCCCCAGCCAGCCGAGTGACGGCATCGGAATCGGCGAGACTCAGAAACCCATACGGGCTACTCGGTGAACTCCATTTGATCTCCAATACCGAGCCTTTTCAACGTGGCCCGGGCGGCAGCGTCCGGCGGCCCCGAGGCCAGGTGAAAATCGCTCGATGGCGGCGCGGCCACCGGGCGTGCCGTGGCAGCGCACCGCCGGACGCGCGAGAGTGAGCCGCGCCCGCCGCGGCGGCGCTCCCGTTCGCCGCTCCCGCGGGCAGGTTGCGCCGTCCGGCGTGGATAGAGTGCCGTGATCATCGCGTCGATGCAGGGGGTTACATGGCTATCGAGCCGGCGGCGAGGATAGCCGCTGAGGTTGCCCGGCGGGCGCCGGTCAACGGCATCCGGATCGTCGGCGTCGACGGGCCCAGCGGCGCGGGCAAGAGCCGGCTCGCGGCGCGGCTCTCCACCCTGCTGGAGGCGCCGATCATCGAGATCGACGACTTCGTCTCGTGGTCCAGTTTCGCCGGGTGGTGGCCGCGCTTCGACGAGCAGGTCCTGTCGCCGCTGCTGGCCGGCCGGGACGCGACCTTCCAGGCACGGGATTGGACCGACTGGTACGGGTCGTCGCTCGGCGCCTGGAAGACACAGCCCTGGGCGCCGACCGTCATCCTCGAGGGCGTCACCTGCACCCGCCGGGCCACGATCGGCCGCCTCGCGTACGCGGTGTGGGTCGAGGCTCCGGCAGGCCTGCGACTGGCCCGCGGCCTGGCCCGGGATCCTGAGTTTGCCGGCAAGGAGGCGCTGTGGGAGCGGTGGATGCGCGAGGAGGACGAGTTCTTCGCCGCTGACGGGACCCGCGAGCGCGCCGACATCATCGTCGACACCTCGGAACACGACACGGTCCGATAGCCCCTGGCCGCAGCGCGCGCCGGCCGACTCCGACGGCCGCCGCCGGCGCGCGACAAGACCGGAGCACCACAGAGCCCGAGCACGACAGAGCCGGAGCGGACGCGTCCGCTCCGGCTCCTGGGGAAGGCTCAGTGCACCCCGGCCGTGACCTCGCGGAGGATGTTCTCCACCCGTTCCTTGGCGTCGCCGAAGAGCATCGCGCAGTTCTCCCGGAAGAACAGCGGGTTCTGTACGCCGGCGTAGCCCGAGGCCATCGAGCGCTTGAAGACGATGACGTGCTCGGCCTCCCACACCGTGAGGACGGGCATGCCGGCGATCGGGCTGGTGGGGTCATCGGTGGCCGCGGGGTTGACCGTGTCGTTGGCGCCGATCACCAGCACGACGGAGGTCTCCGCGAAGTCGTCGTTGACCTCGTCCATCTCGAGGACCACGTCGTACGGCACCCGGGCCTCGGCGAGCAGGACGTTCATGTGGCCCGGCAGCCGGCCGGCCACGGGGTGGATGCCGAAGCGGACCTTGACCCCCCGCTCGCGCAGCACGTGGGTCAGCTCGGCGACGCCGTGCTGCGCCTGCGCGACCGCCATGCCGTACCCGGGAGTGATGATGACCGAGTCCGCCGCGGTGAGCAGTTCGGCGACGTGTTCGGCGGTGACCTCGCGGTGCTCGCCGTAGTCCTTGTCCTGGGCGTGGCCGGCCTCGATGCCGAAGCCGCCGGCGATCACCGAGATGAAGGAGCGGTTCATCGCCTTGCACATGATGTACGACAGGTAGGCGCCCGACGAGCCGACGAGCGCGCCGGTGACGATGAGCAGGTCGTTCTCGAGCAGGAAGCCGGCGGCCGCCGCGGCCCAGCCGGAGTAGCTGTTGAGCATCGACACCACCACCGGCATGTCGCCGCCGCCGATGGAGGCGACCAGGTGCCAGCCCAGCAGCAGGGCGACGACCGTGGCGGCGAGGAGGATCCACAGCTGCGGTGAGATGACGAACCAGGTGGTGAGCACGGCGAACGCGACGAGCGCGCCGACGTTGAGGGCGTTCTTGCCGGGCAGCGTCAGCGGGCTGGACTTGATCCGGGCGGACAGCTTGAGGTAGGCCACGATCGAGCCGGTGAAGGTGACGGCGCCGATGAAGACACCGATGACGACCTCGGCGCTGTGGATGCCCAGCATCTCCTGGCTCCGCAGCAGCGCGGCCTCGACACCGTCGGTGCCCGCCTCGACGTGCAGGTACCCGTTCCAGCCGACCAGGACCGCGGCGAGGCCGACGAAGCTGTGCAGCAGCGCGATCAGCTCCGGCATCCCGGTCATCTCGACCTTGCGGGCCCGGTACAGGCCGATCGCGGCGCCGATGAGGGTGGCCACGACGAGCAGGATCAGCCCGGTGGTGCTCATCTCGTGGTCGATGGCCAGGGCGACGGTCGCGGTCAGCGCCACGGTCATGCCGGCGATGCCGAAGGTGTTGCCGGCCTTGGCGGTCTCGTGTTTCGACAGTCCGGCCAGCGCCAGGATGAAGAGGAGCGCCGCGACGATGTACGCGGCCTGCGCCGCGGATTCGATGGTCATCAGATCAGCTCCTGGAGAACATGGCGAGCATGCGGCGGGTAACCGCGAAGCCACCGAAGACGTTGATGCCGGCCAGCAGGATCGCGACGAAGGAGAGCCCGGTCACGAGGTTGTCGCCGTGCCCGAGCTGCAGCAGGGCACCGACGACGATGATCCCGGAGATCGCGTTGGTCACCGACATCAGCGGGGTGTGCAGGGCGTGGTGCACGTGCCCGATGACGTAGTAGCCGATGACGATCGCCAGGGCGAAGACGGTCAGGTGTCCGCGCATGGCGGCCGGTGACAGGGCCGCGAGCACGAACAGCGCGGCCGCGCCGGCGCCGACGTTCGCCAGCCGGCGGCGCGGCGAGGCGGGCCGCTTCTCGGCGGGCCTGGCCACGGTCGCGGCGGCCGGCGCCACGGCGGGCGCCGCGGTCACCGACACCGGGGGCGGGGGCCAGGTCAGCTCGCCGTCGCGTACGACGGTCATCGATCGCTGGACGACGTCGTCGAAGTCGAGGACGAGTTCGCCGTCCGACTTCGGCGTCATCAGTTTCATGAGGTTCACCAGGTTGGTGCCGTAGAGCTGGGAGGCCTGTGCGGGCAGGCGCCCGGCGAGGTCGGTGTATCCGATGATCGTCACGCCGTTCTCGGTGATCACCACCTGGCCCGGCACGGTGCCCTCGACGTTTCCGCCGTTGGCGGCGGCCATGTCGACGATCACGCTGCCCGCCTTCATGGTCGCCACCATCGCGGCGGTGATCAGCCGCGGCGCCGGCCGGCCGGGGATGAGCGCCGTGGTGATGATGATGTCGGCGTCGGTGGCCTGTTCGGCGTAGAGCCGGGCGGCGCGCTCGTTGTAGTCGTCGGACATCTGCTTGGCGTAGCCGGTCGAGGAGACCTCCACGTCGGCGGCCTCGATCGACAGGTACTCCCCGCCAAGGGACCTGACCTGGTCGGCGACCTCGGGGCGCGGGTCGGTCGCCCGTACGATCGCGCCCATGCTGCCGGCGGCGCCGATGGCCGCGAGGCCGGCGACGCCCGCGCCGGCGACGAGCACCTTGGCCGGCGGGACCTTGCCCGCCGCCGTCACCTGGCCGGTGAAGAAGCGGCCGAAGGCGTGCGCCGCCTCGACGACCGCGCGGTAGCCGGCGATGTTGGCCATCGAGGAGAGCACGTCCAGCGACTGGGCCCGCGAGATCCGCGGCACGGCGTCCATCGACAGCGCGGTGATCGGCCGGCCGGCGAGGTCTTCGACCAGGTCCGGGTCGAGGCGCGGGTTCAGCATGCCGATCAGGGTGATGCCCGCGGGCAGCCGGTCGCGGAACTCCGCCGGCGGCGGGTTGATGGTGAACATGACGTCGGCGGTCAGCGGGTCGCCGATGGTCGCCCCGGATTCGGCGTACGCCTCGTCGGAGAACGACGACCCGGTGCCGGCGCCGGATTGCACCACCACGTCGTAGCCCAGTTTGACCAAGGCCGCCACATTGGCGGGTGTCGCCGCCACCCGGCGTTCACCCGGATGAGGGTCGCGCGGCACGCCGATGATCATGTGTTGACTCCCCGGTTGAAGTTGACCATGACAACGCGAAACGCGAGCCCGCGGTTCAATGCGCCCCGAAATTTGTTACTCGCGAGTACGGTGAGGTTAGGGGGTTCGGCCGCATAACGCCAGAGCCGAAGCACCGAAAGTCACTGGCGCGTCGCACTCAGGCGCGGCCGCAGGGTGCGCCACAGCAGCAGCGTCGCGAGCACCGAGGCGGCCCCGGCCAGCGCGATCACCAGCTCCGGCGCGAGGAGTTCGGCCAGCGCACCGCCCCCGGCCATCGCCAGGCCCTGCAGCACCATCGTGCCGGTGCCCGCCAGCCCGAACGCCTGCCCCCGCCGCTGCAACGGCGCCGCCTCGAGGAAGCGCCGGGCCAGCCCGAGCTGGTACGAGAAACCCGCCGACGCCAGCGCCAGGACCAGCGCCGCCGCGACCAGGCCGGGCCGCAACAGGAACGCGGCGAGCGGCACGCCGAGCAGCAGCGCCAGCCACGGCGTCAGCCGCTCCCGCAGGACCGGCGCGGCGCACCGGGCCACCAGGAACTCCCCGGTCAGCATGCCGAACGCGGCGGCCGCCAGCAGAATGCCGGCGGCACCCTCCCGGCCGAACTGGGCGGCATAGGGCACCACGACGCCCTCGGACGCGACCATCAGCGCGCCGGGCAGCCACTGCGCCAGCAGCAGCCGGCGCATCGGCGCGTCGCGCAGCAGCAGGCCGTTGACCCTCAGGGTCTGCCGGATCGCGCCCGACTCCCCGGCCGATCGGGCCGGCCGGGCGGCCAGCGCGAGCCGGACCACCACGGCGGACAGGCCGCACGCCGCCGCGGCCAGCCACAGCGCGCCCGCCGGGCCCGTGGCGATCAACAGCAGCCCGCCCACCGCGGCGCCGACCACCTGCATCGCGCCGGAGGTCACGGTGAACAGCGAGCGGCCCAGCACGTACGCGTCGCCCTCGAGCAGGTCGGCGAGCAGCGCGGTCCGGGCGGCCTGGGCCACGGGCGACAGGCTGCCCGCGACGAAGACCAGCAGCATCGCCGCCGCCGGGGACAGCACGCTCAGCGCGAGCACGGCGGTGACGGCGAGGCGCAGCACGTCGTACGCCACCAGCAGCCGCCGGGGGCGCCACCGGTCGGCCAGCGAGAGCAGCAGAGTGCCGCCGAGCGCCTGCGGCAGGAACCCGGCCGCGTAGGCGAGCGCGGCCAGCGCCGGCGACCCGGTGCCGGCGTAGACGAGCACCGACAGGGCGAGCATCTTGACGCTCTCGCTGATCAGCAGGAGCGCGAAGGTGCCCAGCAGCACCCGGAACTCAGGCACGGCGAACACGTCCCGGTAGGTGACACGGCGGTCGGCTGTGACAGTCATGCGTCCACCATGGTGGCGCCGCACCCGGACGTCTAAAGTTTCGGTGGTGAGCGAAACATGCTGATCCAGGTCTCGCCCGCGGACGTGGCCTCCTGCCGGTATGCCATCTCCCCGCTGTTCGAGGTCGACAGCGCGCTCCGCCTGATCACCGGGCACGGCACGGTCGGGGTGCTGGGTCCGTGGGTCCGGCGGATGCGCCCGCTGCTGGGCGATCTGCGCCGGGCCGAGCCCGCGATCGGCGCACTGATCAGCCTGTTCCGCCGCGAGGACAACGCCGACTTCCTGCACCCCCCGCCGTCCGGACCGCGGCGCTCGTTCGCCGACGAGCTGGCCGAGGTCCGGGCGACGCCGCTGGACCGGGCCCGGGCGGAGCTCGAGCTCAACCTGCGCGGGCACCGCGCTCCCCCGGCGTACGCCCGGCGGATCCTGGACGGCGACGACGTCGTCGACCGGCTGGCGGACGCCCTTCAGGCCGGCTGGACCACGCTGGTCGAGCCCGACTGGCCGCGGATGAGGGCGCTGCTGGAGCGCGACATCGTGCAGCGGGCCGGCCGCGTCGCCGCGTACGGGTGGGCCGAGGGCCTCGAGGGCCTGGACCCGCGCGTCACCTGGACGGCGGGCGGCGACATCGCGATCCGGCACCGCGACACGAAGCGTTACCGGCTCGTCGGCGGCGGCCTGCTCTTCGTCGCGGGAGTCTTCACCGGACTGGCCATCAGCACCCACCCGGACCGGCCGTTCACCGTGGCCTACCGGGCCCGCGGCATCGCGGACATCATCGGACCGCCGCCGGCCGGACCGCACGGCGACGGCCTCGGCCCGCTGATCGGCCCGGGCCGGGCGGCGATCCTGCGGGCGCTGGCCGCGCCCGCCACGACCAGCCAGCTCGCCGCCCAGCTCGGGATGAGCCTCGGCGGGGTGGGCGGCCACCTCGCCGTGCTGCACCGCGCCGGGCTGGTCGCCCGGGCGAGGACCGGCCGCTCGGTCCTGTACGCCCTCACCGCCCGCGGCGAGAGCCTGGCCGGTTGATTCAGCGGGGGAAGCGGACGAACCGGTCGTCGGCGGCGGTGTCCGCGGCGGTGAAGACGACCGCGTCGACCTGGCGGCCGGTGTGGTCGAGCAGCACCAGGTTGCCGCCGGCGTTGCTCAGCTGGACCCCGGTGCCGTCGAGCGGGACCTGCGCCGACCCGCCCGGGGCCAGGTTGAGCCCGTCGATCGCGGTGACCCGGCCGCGCTTGTCGACGAGCCGCCAGCCGTCGAGCCGGACTGTCGCGTTGGCGAGGTTGCCGATCACCACGACCTCCTTGCCGGCGTCGTCGCCGGACGGGTTGAGCAGCGCCCGCTCCAGGTAGACCGCCTCGTCGGAGGCCGGCGGGCGGGCCGGCGGCGTCCGGTCGCCGATCAGCTCCGCGATGAGCTTCGACTGCGGCGCCGGCCGTCCGGAGTCGTCGGTCGGCACCCGCTGGGTCTGGAAGGCGAGGAACAGCCCGACGTGGCGGTCCGGGTGGGCGAGGATCAGGCCGCCGTCCTGCAGCGCGCCGTTGTCGCCGGCGTGCTGGCCGGTGTTGCCCTGGTTGAGGTGGATGTTGTGGATGCCGTGCAGGCCGTCGGCGTTGCCGAACTGCGCGTCGATCGGCTTGTGCAGGTTGCGGTCGAACTTCGTGCCGAACGCGAACACCTCGCCGCCCGCGGCTTTGCACTGCTGCAGCCGCAGGGACAGCAGGTCCTGCAGGTCGTCGGCGGAGGCGCTGCCGCTGGCCGGCAGGGCGGTGCCGGCCCGCCAGTCGAACAGCGGGGCACGCACGTAGTCCAGCGCGGCCGCCGGCGTGCGGGCCGCCGCGCTGAAGCCGGCGGGCAGCGCCGCGAGTCCGGCCAGGACCGGATGGTCGAGCAGCGGGTCGACCAGCCAGTAGACGACCTCCGAGCCGGTGTCGGATTGCACGTTCACCGCGATGCGCCAGGGCTGGCCGGTCTGGTCCAGCGCCCGGATCTGCAGGTGCGGCGTCGACGCTCCGTCCTCGCGCACCCACCGGTCCAGGACTGCGCGCAGCACCCCGTAGCCACTTGTCATAGCTGACACCTCCCGCCTAGGTAGAGCCGACGCCGGTCCGGCTGATACGTCGCCGAGATCGTCGACCCTCCCACCATCGAGGACCTCGACCGCTGAGCGCGCCTTCTTGCCTAAATGGCACTTAAAGGTACTTTTGGTAGCATGACGGTCGTCACGCTTCCTCCGGGTCCGACGGTTCCCCCCTTGGTGCAGACCGCGTACGCGCTGACCGTCGAGCGGCGCGGCATGGACCGGATGCGGGAGCGCTACGGGAACACCTTCACCGTCAACCTGCCGCCGTACGGCCGGTCCCTGGTCATCTGCGGCCCGGACGAGATCAAGCAGGTGTTCCTGGCCGGCCTCGAGGACATCGACAACCCGGCCCGCAACCTCGGCAAGGTGCTCGGCCCCGGCTCGCTGTTCTCCCTGGACGGCGAGGAGCACCTGCGGCGGCGCAAGCCGCTCGTCCCGCCGTTCAACGGCCGGCGCCTGGCGGCGTACGAGAAGATCGTCGAGGACGAGACCGTGCGGGAGATGGCGTCGTGGCCGCAGGACCGCGCCTTCCCCACGCTGCCGTCGATGACCCGGATCACGATGAACATCATCCTGCGCGCGGTGTTCGGCGCCGAGGGTGCCGAGTTCTCCGAGCTGCGCGAACTGCTGCCGCGGATGATCAAAATCGGCGGGTGGCTGGCGTGCCTGCCCCAGCCGAAGTTCGACCTCGGCCGCTGGGGCCCGTGGGGCCGGTACGCGGCCGTCCGCCGCGAATACGACGCCATCGTGGCGCGGCTGATCCTCAAGGCCGAACGGGACGACGCCCTCGATGAGCGCGACGACATCCTCAAGCTGATGCTGCTCAGCCGCTACGACGACGGCACCCGGATGAGCCAGAGCGAGATCGCCGACCAGCTGCTCACGCTGCTCGCCGCCGGGCACGAGACGACCGCGACCACCCTCGCCTGGGCGGTCGAGCGGCTGCGCCGCCACCCGGAGATCCTGCAGGCACTGGTCGACGAGGCGGACGCCGGCGGCAGCACCCTGCGCGAGGCGACGATCCTCGAGGTGGAACGCTCCCGCCCGGTGATCGACTTCGTGGGCCGGCAGGTGAAGTCCGACGGCTACCGGCTGGGCGAGTGGATCCTGCCGAAGGGGTACACGGTGCTGGTCAGCATCGCGCTGCTGCACGAGGACGAATCGGTGTTCCCGAACGCGCTGGCCTTCGACCCCGGCCGGTTCCGCGACACCCGGCCGGACCTGTACCGGTGGATCCCGTTCGGCGGCGGCCGGCGGCGCTGCATCGGCGCCGCGTTCGCCAACATGGAGATCGACGTCGTCCTGCGCACCATGCTGCGGGACGTCGTCCTGCAGCCGACCGACGAGCCCGACGAGCGCTGGCACTCGCGCGGCATCACCAACGGCCCCGCACGGGGCGGCCGGGCGGTCATCCGCCGCCGAGTCCCCGCCTGAGCTCCCCTTCCCCCGCAAGAAGAGATGATTCGTGTTCAGATCCCGCGTTACCGTCGCGCTCGCCCTCATCACCCTCGGCGTCGTCACCGGCGTCCTGGCGCCCGGCAGTGAGCCGGCCAGGGCCGCCATCGGCGCCAGCTTCGTCGACAGCCTCGACCGGGGCAACACCGGCCGCTGGCACAAGGCCGACGCCCGGAGCAACGGCGGCATGTTCAACGTCGGCTGGCGCGCCGACCACGTCCGGTTCCGGGCCGGGGTGACGAACATCGACCTGTACAACAGGGACTGCCCGATCGACTGCTCCGGCAAGCCCTACGCCTCCGGCGAGTACCGCACCAACGACCTCTACTCCCACGGGCGCTTCGCGACGAGCATGAAGGCCGTCAAGCGCCGCGGCGTCGTCACCGCCTTCTTCACCTACACGGGCAAGAGCGACGGCCAGCCCTGGGACGAGATCGATGTGGAGATCCTGGGAAAGAACACCTCCCAGCTGCAGACCAACTACTACACCGGCGGCGCCGGCGGCCACGAGACCACCATCGACCTGGGCTTCGACGCCTCGGCCGGCTACCACACCTACGCCATCGACTGGCGGGAGGAGGGGCTGATCGACTGGTACGTCGACGGGCGGCTCGTCCACCGGGAGAACGGCTCACGCGGCGCGCTTCCCACCCACCCGCAGCGAATCATGATGAACCTCTGGGCGGGCACCGGCATGGACGACTGGCTGGGCGTCTTCCGCTATCCCGGCGCGCCGATAACCGCGCGCTTCGCCTGGGCCACCTACACCCGGCACTGATGAGCAGATCGGATCGTGCCTTGTCACGTCGTTTCGTCGCCCTGACCCTGGTGCTCGCGTCGTTGATCACCGCACCCGCGCCCGCCCTCGCGGCGATGCCGAGCACCTTCGTCGACCTCGCCGTCGTGGACCCCACGATCCTTCATGACATCCGGTACGGGCAGACACACAACTTCGTCGGCCGCCGCGTCCGGGGCTATCTGGAGCCGCGGTGCCTGCTGACGCGCCGGGCGGCGTCGGCGCTGAGGACGGCACAGGCCGCGCTGCGCCCGCGCGGGTACACGCTGAAGGTCTACGACTGCTACCGCCCGCAGCGCGCGGTGAACGACTTCGCCGCCTGGGCCGGCAACGCCGGCGACACCCGGATGAAGCGCGAGTTCTATCCGCGGGTGGCCAAGTCCACGCTCTTCGCGGACGGCTACCTGGCACACCGCTCGGGCCACAGCCGCGGCAGCACCGTCGACCTGACCCTGGTCCGGCTCCCGGCCGCCACGATGCCGCAGTACGTGCCCGGTCAGGCCCTCGTGCCGTGCTACGCACCGTACGGGCGCCGCTTCCGGGACAACTCCATCGACATGGGTACCGGCTACGACTGCTTCGACCCGCGCGCTGCCACGCTCGACCCGCGGGTGACCGGCGCGCCCCGCGCCAACCGGCTGCTGCTGCGCGGCGCCATGACCGCCGCCGGATTCAGCAACTACTCACACGAGTGGTGGCACTACACGCTCGACGGCGAGCCGTACCCGTCCACCTACTTCGACTTCCCGGTATCCGGTCGCCGCGCCGAGGTGTCGGGTCATGCCGATCCGGTCACCGGGAAGT
>NZ_JBEZXZ010000240.1:0-12575 GCF_040638275.1 Actinoplanes sp. NPDC026623
CCGGCGCCGGCGCACGGTGTGCCGGGCGGCCGCGGTGCCGGGCGGGCGCACCTGCGGCAGGGTCTCGGCGCGCAGGTCGGCGAAGAGCAGCTCCAGCTGGTCAGGCATGGCGGGCCTCCTGGGTCTCGGTCTCGGTCGGGTCCAGCCGGGCGGCGAGGGTGGTCCGGGCCCGGTGCAGCCAGGACTTCACGGTGCCCTCGGCGACCCCCTCGCGGTCGGCGATCTCGGCGATGGTCATGTCGGCGAGGTGGCGCAGCACCATGGCGCGGCGCTGGGCGGCCGGCAGCGTGCCGAGCGCGGCGACCAGCGCCACCCGCTCGGGGCCGGGGCCGGCGACCTGCGCCTCGGTGGCCCGCTGCTTGCGCAGGAAGCCCAGGGCCGTGCGGGTGCGGCGCCACCTGCTGACGGCGAGGTTCCACGCGACCCGGCGGATCCACGCGACCGGGTCGTCGTACCCGGAGACCGTTCGCCAGCGGGCCAGGGCGCGGCAGAACGCCTCCTGGGCGATGTCCTGGGCCTCCTGCCGGTCGCCGAAGTAGGCATACAACTGGACGGTCAGATCGCCGAAGTGCGCGGCGTACAGCTCGTCGAAGGACGCTGGGGTGTCTGGCACGGCGGTGAGCGTCTCCGGTCTGATTGCTGCGGCCTGGAATGTCACGGCGAATACACGCCGCGATCCATCGAAGGGTTGCAGTCGGCCGGGGCCGATCTCCGACGGACCATAGGATGTGCCCCATGACGCCCGAAGAGGTCGGCGAGCGGATGATCGCGCTGCTGACGGCCGCCGAGCCCGAGACCCCCGACGAGGGTGAGATCACCGCCGGAGTCTCCGGCGGCGGCCCGGGGCACGAACGGGCCGTCGTGGACGTTCCGGCCGCGCGCTGGTGGGTCGCGCTGGAGGCGGCCCGCGATCCGGGCGCGCTGGGCTGCGACTTCTTCGACTGGCTCTCGGCGGTCGACGAGCTGGACGAGGGATTCATGATCGTCGCACACCTGTGGTCCAGCCGCCGCCGGCACGGCGTGCTGCTGCGGGCCCGGCTGGACCGCGAGAACCCGGTGGTCGAGTCGGTGGTCGACCTGTTCCCGGGCGCGGCCTGGCACGAGCGCGAGACGCACGAGATGTTCGGCATCGGCTTCGCCCGCCACCCCGACCTGCGGCCGCTGCTGCTGCCGCCGGGCTTCGAGGGCAATCCGCTGCGCAAGGAGTTCGTCCTCGCGTCGCGGGTCGCCAAGGCGTGGCCGGGCGCGAAGGAGCCGGGCGAGTCCGAGGCGGGCACGGCCAAGCGGGCCCCGATGCGGCCGCCGGGCGTGCCGGACCCGAACGAGTGGGGACCGATGAAGGGCAAGGTCCCGCCGCCCGCGACCCCGGCCCGCCCCGCCCGCGCGCCGCGGGAACGACCGGCGCCGCCGGCCGCCGCGCCCGGCACCGACGGAGAGGGCGCCTGATGCCGCTCTGGCTCGATCTGCTCGTGCGGGTGGTCGCTGTCGTCGCCGCGTTCCTGACGCTGCCGCTGGTCGTCGGCCAGGTGGAGCACAAGGTGATGGCACACATGCAGGGCCGGCTCGGCCCGATGTACGCCGGCGCCTTCCACGGCTGGGCGCAGCTGGTCGCCGACGGCGTCAAGTTCGTGCAGAAGGAGGACATCACCCCGCGCGACGCCGATCGCCGGGTGTTCCAGCTGGCGCCGATCGTCGCGCTGTTCCCGTACCTGATCGTGCTGCTGGCCATCCCGCTCGGGCCCGCCGGCCTCGTCGCGCAGCACATGGACATCGGCCTGTTCTTCGTCCTGGCCGTGCTGGGCGTCGGCGTGGTCGCGGTGCTGATGTCCGCGTGGGCCTCGGCCAACAAATACAGCCTGCTCGGCGGCCTGCGCGGGGCGGCCCAGCTGCTCGGGTACGAGCTGCCCCTGGTGCTCTCGGCGGCCAGCGTCGCGATGGCGGCGGGCACGCTGAGCCTGTCCGGCATCGTCGAGGCCTGGTCGCCGTGGTGGCTGCTCTGGCAGCTGCCGGCCGCCCTTGTCTTCTTCGTGTCCGGCCTGGCGGAGATCCGGCGGCCGCCGTTCGACATGCCGATCGCCGACTCCGAGCTGGTCTTCGGCTACCTGACCGAGTACACGGGCCTGCGCTTCGCGTTCTTCCTGCTCGCCGAGTACGTGGGCATCGTGGTGATCGCCGCGCTGACCACCGTGCTGTTCCTGGGCGGCTGGCACGGCCCGGACGCGGCGCACCTCGGCTGGCTCTGGACGCTGGCGAAGGTCTTCGCGGTGTCCTTTGTGATCATCTGGTTCCGGGTCACTTTTCCGCGGCTGCGCGAGGACCAGTTGCAGCGGCTGTGCTGGCTGATCCTGGTGCCGGTGGCGCTGGCCCAGCTGGTGCTGACCGCCGCGGTGAAGGTCGCGATGTAACGATCCGGACGTCTCTACTGGGACACGATGAGAGGCAAGAACGGGGGTGTGCTCGCCACCGCTTCCGGGACCGGGCAGGATAGGCCCTTATGAGCGAGAGCGGGGAGCGGCACACGCCGGGCAAGGGCCTGATCAAAGGCCTCGCCGTCACGCTCAAGACGCTGGTCAAGCCGACCATCACCCAGCAGTATCCCGACGTCGAGCCGGACCTTCCGCCGCGCTCGCGGGGCGTCATCGCCCTGCTCGAGGAGAACTGCACGGTCTGCATGCTCTGCGCCCGCGAGTGCCCCGACTGGTGCATTTACATCGATTCGCACAAGGAAGAGGTCGTCGTCCCCGGCGCGGCCCGGCCCCGCCAGCGCAACGTGCTCGACAAGTTCGACATCGACTTCTCACTTTGTATGTATTGCGGCATCTGCATCGAGGTCTGCCCGTTCGACGCCCTGCACTGGACGCCCGAGTTCGAGTACGCGGAGACCGACGTCCTCGACCTGCTGCACGACAAGAACCGGCTCGGCGACTGGATGCAGACCGTCCCGCCGCCGCCGGCGCACGACGTGCTCGGCGAGCCCTCGAAGGAGGAGTCCGCCGCCGCGCGCAAGGTCGCCGGCCCGGGCACGGCGACTCCCGCGCAGACCGCCCGGCCCCCGGTCCGCCGGGAGCAGGCCCCGTGACCGTCGCCGACGTGCTGCTGCTGGCGCTCGGAGCCGTCGCGGTCGGCTCCGGCGCGGCCGTGGTCACCACCAGCCACCTGGTCCGGGCCGGCCTCTACCTGGTCATCAGCCTGGGCGCGATGGCCGGCGCCTACCTGGTGCTCGGCGCCGAGCTGGTGGCCTGGGTGCAGGTGCTCGTCTACGTCGGCGCGGTCGTGGTGCTGCTGCTCTTCGCCGTCATGCTGACCCGCGCGCCGATCGGCGCGTCGAAGGACCTGGACCGGCCGGCCTGGCCGGCCCGGATCGTCGGCGGCGGCGTCGGGCTCGGCCTGGCGGTGCTGCTGGCCGACGCGTTCCGCTGGACGCGCCATGACCTGCCCGCGCCGGGCACCGCCGAGCGGATGGGCGCCGAGATCTTCGGGCAGTGGGTGCTGCCGTTCGAGGTGCTCTCGATCCTGCTGCTGGCCGCCCTGGTCGGCGCGATCGTGCTGTCGCGCCCCGACATCGGCGCGCGAAACGGAGACGAGCACTGATGCACGCGGTCATCCCGTACGTGACGGCCGCCCTGCTCTTCGGGCTCGGCGTCTACGGCGTGCTGCGCCGGCGCAACGCGATCCTGGTGCTGATGGCGGTCGAGTTGATGCTCAACGCGGTCAGCCTGATCTTCATCACCGCCGACGCCACGGTCCGGTCCCTGCCCAACGCCGTGCCGGGCTACTCCGGCGCCGTGTTCGCCCTCTTCGTGATCGTGCTGGCCGCCGCCGAGGTGGGCGTCGGGCTGGCCATCGTCCTGCAGTACTTCCGGATGCGGCGCGCCGTGCACATCGACGAGGTCGAGCTTTACCACGAGGCCGAACGGCAGGTCGCCCGGTGATCGCAGAGGTCCTCGGGACGGCGCTGTTCGGCGTGCCGGTGCTGTTCGGCCTGGCCGGGCTGCTGCTGAGCCCCGGCGACGGCGGGCGGGCGCCGCGGCGCCGGGCCGCGACGCTCGGCATCGCCGGCGCCGCCCTCGCCCTCGTCGACACGGTCGTTCTGCTGTTCGCCGGCGACACCGTCGACTTCGGCGCGGAAGTGGTCCGCTTCGGTGACCTGCCGATCACCTTCGGCGTCTCGCTCGGCCCGTCGGCGCTCTACGTCGCGCTCGCGGTCACGGTCGTCGCGCTGCTCGTGCAGATCTACTCGGTCGGCTACCTGCACGACGACCCGCGCTACGCGCCCTACGCGGCACAGGTCAGCCTGTTCACCGGCGCGATGCTGACGGTCGTCGCCGCCAACGACCTGATCATGCTGCTGGTCGGCTGGGAGGTGATGGGCGTCTGCTCCTACCTGCTCATCGGCCACGACCGGCGACTGCCCGAGGCGCCCCGCGCGGCCGTGAAGGCGTTCCTGGTGACCCGCGTCGGCGACGTCGGCTTCCTGCTGGGCATCGCCCTGCTCGGCGTCTCGGCCGGCAGCTTCCGGCTCTCCGACGTGCTGGCGGCCGAGCCGGCGCACCTGACCGTCGCGCTGCTGCTCATCCTGGCCGGGGTGGCCGGCAAGAGCGCCCAGTTCCCGCTGCACACCTGGCTGCCCGACGCGATGGCCGGCCCGACGCCGATCTCCGCGCTGATCCACGCCGCGACGATGGTCGCCGCCGGCGTCTACGTCGTCTTCCGGATGTACCCGCTCTTCGAGCGCTCGCCCGGCGCGCTCGCCGTGCTCGGCGTCATGGCGGCGATCACCCTGCTGCTCGGGGCGTTCTCGGCCACCGCGCAGGACGACCTCAAGCGGGTCCTGGCCTGGTCGACCGTCTCCCAGATCGGCTACATGACCGGCGCCCTCGCGATCGGCGCGCCCGGCGCGGCCCTGTTCCACCTGCTGACCCACGCCGCCTTCAAGGCGCTGTTGTTCCTCGCGGCCGGCGGCGTCATCCACGCGGTCGGCACCAACCTCATGTCGCGGATGGGCGGCCTGCGCGAGCACCTGCCGGCGACCTTCTGGTCCTTCGTGATCGGGCTCGGCGCGCTGGCCGGGCTGCCGCCGCTGGCCGGCTTCTGGTCCAAGGAGAGCGTGCTGGTCGCGGCCGAGCACGCCACCGAGGGCCACGGCCCGGCGCCGGCCTGGCTGGGCTGGGTGGTCTGGCTCGCCGCGCTGCTCGGCGTCGCGATCACCGCCTGGTATTCGACCCGGCTGCTGCTGCGCACGTTCTTCGGCCACCCGCGCTCGCGCACCGAGCAGTGGCACGTCGGCTTCGACGACGCCCGCTACGAGCGCGGTCCGGGCGCGCCGCACGACCCGCCGCGGGTGATGCTCCGGCCGATCCTGCTGCTCACCATCCCGTCCGCGCTGCTCGGCCTGGCCGTCTTCCTGCCCGGCTTCCGGTCCGCCATCGGGCTGCCGGCGCCGCACCTGGAGGCCGGCATCGCGTTCCCGCTGCTGCTGCTCGCGCTCGGCGCGGGCGGCGCCTGGTGGCTCTGGCACGCCGCGCCCGGCGAGGACCCGGCCCGGGCCCTGGGCCGGTTGCGGCCGCTGTTCGCCGCCGGCTTCCGGATCGACGACCTGCAGGACCGCTTCCTGGTACGCCCGGTGCGCGCGTTCGCCACCACCCTGCGCACGCTCGACGAGCGCGTGGTCGACGCCGCCGTCGAGGGCACCGGCACGTCGGCCACCCGCCTCGGCACCCTGCTCTCGAACGCCCACCGCGCGGCCCTGCCCCGGGCCGCGGTCGCGGTCCTCGCCGGCGCCCTGGTGCTCGGCGCCGTCGCGGCGATCTTCGGAGCCGCCTCGTGAACTACTCGACCACCGACAACGCGCTCGGGCAGGCGCTGCTCATCGCGGTGCTGGTGGTGCCCGCGCTCGGTGCGCTGATCGTCGCGCTGCTGCCGGCCGGGACGGACCGCGGCGCCCGGCTCGTCGCGACGGGCTTCGCGGCCGTCACCCTCGTGCTGACCGCGCTGCTCGCGCTGCCGTTCCGGCAGGACTTCGGCTGGGTCACGTACGGACCCGGGCCGCCGATGATCCCGTGGATCGACGTCGACGTGCCCTGGGTGCCCGCGCTGGGCATCGACTTCCACCTCGGCGTCGATGCGATCTCGTACCCGCTTGTCGTGCTCACCGGGCTGCTGACGGCGCTGTGCTGCGCGTACACGGTGTGGAAGGTGCCCGGCGGCGGCCGGGGCCGGACGCTCGCCGCGCTGCTGCTGGTGCTCGAGGTCGGCATCCTCGGCACCTTCCTCGCCTTCGACCTGGTGCTGTTCTTCGTCTTCTTCGAGGTCGTCCTGCTGCCGATGTACGCGGTCATCGCGGGCTGGGGCGGCCCGGACCGGCGCCGGGCGGCCCGCAAGTTCGTGCTCTACACGCTGTTCGGCTCGGTGCTGCTCCTGCTGGGCGTCTTCACCGTGGTGATCGCGGCGGGCACCGGCGACCTGACGGCCCTGGCCGGCGGCGCCGGGATGTCGCGCACGGTCCAGTACACGGCGTTCGCCCTGTTCGCCGTCGCGTTCGCGGTGAAGGCGCCGCTCTGGCCGCTGCACACCTGGCTGCCGGACGCGCACACCGAGGCGCCGACCGTCGGCAGCGTGATCCTGGCCGGCGTGCTGCTGAAGATGGGCACCTACGGGCTGATCCGGGTCGGCGTCGGAGTGGCGCCGCTCGGCGCGTCCTGGGCCGCGCCGGTGCTCGGCACCCTCGCGGTGATCGCGATCATCGTCGGTTCGCTGGTGTGCCTGCGCCAGACCGAGTTGAAGCGGCTGATCGCGTACTCCAGCGTCGGGCACATGGGCTTCGTGCTGCTGGGCATCGCGACGCTGACGGTGACCGGCCTGCAGGCGGCGCTGATCGGCAACGTTGCGCACGGCATCATCACCGGCCTGCTGTTCTTCCTGGCCGGCGCGATCAAGGACCGGGCGCACAGCGGCGACCTGGCCGAGCTCGGCGGGTTGCGCGAGACCGCGCCCCGGCTGGCGGGCCTGCTGGGCTTCGCCGCGATTGCCTCGCTCGGCCTGCCCGGGCTGGCCGGCTTCTGGGGTGAGGCGTTCGCGGTGGTGGCGTCGGTGCAGCGCGGCGGTCCGCTGTGGACCACGCTGGCGGTGCTGGCGGCGGTGGGCGGCGCGCTGACCGCCGCGTACTTCCTGCGCCTGCTGCGCCGGGTGACCCACGGGCCGGCGACCTCCGCGGTGACCGGCTTCGCGGCGATCTCCCGGCCGGAGTGGCTGGCCTGGTCCCCGCTGATCCTGCTGGCATTGGCGGTCGGCCTGGTGCCGGCCCTGGTGCTCGCCGCCACCTCCGTCCCGGTGTCCGCGCTGACCGGAGCCCTGCCATGATCCAGTCGGTGAACCACTTCGCGCTGCTGCCGCTGTACGCGGCGGGCGGCACGGCGCTGCTCGTGCTGGTGCTCGAGCTGGCCTTCGGCCGGTGGGCGGTTCCGGCGGGCATCGCCGGCGGCCTCGCCACGATCGGCGCGGCGGTGGCGCTGGCGCTGGACCCGGCCTCGACGTTCTGCGGCCCGGCGCAGTGCTCCTGGGTGGCCACCGGTCAGGCGGCGGTGGTGGCGGTGCTCTTCGCGGCGCTGACGATCGGCGTGCTGGCGCTCTCGGTGCCGGCGCTGCGTCTCGGCGTCGCCCCACCCGGCGAGTTCTGCTTCCTGCTGACGTCCTCGATGGCCGGGGGAATGGTGGTCGCGTACGCGGGCGACCTGATCACCCTGATCGTCGGCCTGGAGACCCTGACCCTGCCCCTGTACGTGCTCGTCGGGCTGCGCCGCTTCGCGCCGCGCGAGCGGGTGACCACGACTGGCGCCTCGGCGGCGGTGACGTTCTTCCTGGTCAGCGTCGTCTCCACGGCCCTGGCCCTGCTCGGCGCCGCCCTGCTTTACGCCTCGACCGGCGCGCTGCACCTGGCCGCGCTGACCGGCGGCGCCGGCCCGTTCGCGCCCCTCGGAGCGGTCGGCGGCGCGCTGCTGGTGATCGGCTTCGCCTTCAAGGTGGCGGCGGTTCCCCTGCACGCGTGGGCGCCGGCCACCTATGACGGCGCGCCGATCCCGGTGGCGGCGTACCTGTCGACGGCCTCGAAGCTGGGCGGCGTGGTCGCGCTCGCGGCGGTGGTGCAGCGGCTGGACACCGGCCCGCTGGTGGCGGTGCTGGCGGTGCTGACCATGACGGTCGGCAACCTGGTGGCGCTGCGGCAGACCCGGATGATCCGCCTGCTGGCCTGGTCGTCGGTGGCGCAGGCGGGCTACATCCTGGCGCCGCTGGCGATGGGCGCGGCGGGGGTGCTGCCGGCGCTGGCGTACGCGGTGTTCTTCGTCCTGCTGGAGTTCGTGGCGTTCGGCGTGGTGGTGGCGCTGCGCGGGCCCGGCGGCGACGGCGGCGATCTCGCCGAGTACCGCTCCGCGGGCCGCCGCCATCCGTGGCTGGGCGCGGCGCTGGTGCTGGCCTTCTCGGGCCTGGCGGGCCTGCCCCCGGGCCTGGCGGGGCTGTTCGCGAAGGTGACGGTCGTGGCTTCGCTGATCGCCGGCGGCTGGGGCTGGCTGGCGGGCGTGGTGGCCCTCAACGCGGTGATCGCCCTGGCCTACTACGTGCGCGTCGCCGCGAGCCTCTACCTCCCGGCGCAGCCGGCCGAGGCCCCGCCGCCGGTGGTGGCGGTGCCCGCCGAGGCGGCGCCGGAGACCGTGCCCGCCGAGGCGGCGGCGGAGGCCGCGGTCGCGGTCGCCGTGGCGACCATCACGGAGCCGGAACCGGGCCCGGCGGCGACGCCGTCCCGGGTCCCCGGCCCGGTGGGCGTGGCCATCGCGGTGGCGGCGCTGCTGACGGTGCTCCTGGGCTTCGCCCCACAATGGATCTTCGACGCCCTGGGATAGCGGGCCGACAGGATGGCCAAGATCACATACAGTGAACTCACAGCTACTACCGGATGAATTCTCAACATCGCGATGTTCCATTTGACGTGGGCCTACCGGCCCGCTGTCTGAAGGAGTTCATCGTGCACAGCCACCACAACGGCCTCAAAACGGCCGCTCTGCTGGGTCTGCTCTCCGCCATGATCCTTGCCGTCGGGTACTGGCTGGGCGGCGGCGCCGGCCTGGTCTTCGCCGTCGTCCTCTCGCTGGCGATGAACGCCGGCACCTACTTCTTCTCCGACTCGATCGCCCTGCGCTCGATGCGGGCGCAGCCCGTCAGCGAGGCCGAGTTCCCGGCCCTCTACCGGATCGTGCGCGAACTCGCCACGGAGGCCGGGCAGCCGATGCCGCGGCTGTACGTCAGCCCGGCGCTGCAGCCCAACGCGTTCGCGACCGGGCGTGACCCGCAGCACGCGGCCGTCGCCGTCACCGTCGGTATCACCCAGCTGCTGGACGAGCGTGAGCTTCGCGGCGTCATCGGCCACGAGCTCTCCCACGTCTACAACCGGGACATCCTGATCTCCAGCGTCGCCGGCGCGCTCGCCGGGATCATCACCATGGCCGCCCAGCTGGCGATCTTCCTGCCGCTCGGCGGCTCGGACGACGACGACGGCCCGAACCCCGCGTCGCTGCTGCTGATGCTGATCCTCGCCCCGATCGCCGCGTCGGTGATCAGGCTCTCGATCAGCCGCAACCGCGAATTCCAGGCCGACGCGTCCGGCGCGACCCTGACCCGCGACCCGCTCGCGCTGGCCAGCGCGCTGCAGAAGATCCACTACGGCGCTCAGCGGATGCCGCTGCCGGCCGACGGCCAGCTCACCGGCGCGGCGCATCTGATGATCGCCAACCCGCTGCGGGCCGGCGGCATCGCGTCCCTCTTCTCGACGCACCCGCCGATGGAGGAGCGGATCAAGCGGCTGCACCAGCTCGCCGCGATCACCGGCACCGGGCCGGCGCGGTTCTCGCGCTGACCGGCGCGGCCCGCGCGCGGGGTGACCTCCGTGACAGGGCCCCTGTTTCAGATGTGTGGAGCGCTCACCGAACGTTAGGTTCGATGGGCGCTTCGCTCGTTACCCCCAACCCTGGAGGCGGGACCCGATGGCCGCTTTGCGTCAGTACCTTGGCGTGTGGCAGATGCCGGGCGGCCGGGTCCTGCTGATAGTCGGCATCCTCGCCCGCCTCGGCATCGGCATGACCCCGCTCGCCCTGCTGCTGCTTGTGCAGCGGGCCACCGGAAGCTATGCCTTCGCCGGCCTGGCCGGCGGCATCTACGCCCTGTCCGGCGCCGCGATCAGCCCGATCGCCGGTCGCATCGCCGACCGGATCGGCCCGTCGCCCGTGCTGCTGGCGGCCGCGGTGCTGCACCCGCTCGCGCTGATCGGGCTGCTGCTGGCCAGCCGGGGTGACGACGCCGCCCTTCCCGGGATCTTCGTGGCCTCGGCGCTGGCCGGTGCGACCTACCCGCCGCTGACCGCCGCGATCCGCCGGGCCTGGACCGACGCGACCGAGGTCGGCACCGGCCGGCACGGGTTGCGCTCGGCCGCGATGGCAGCCGAGACCTCGCTGTTCGAGCTGGTCTTCGTGCTCGGCCCGATGCTCGTCGCGGCCCTCGTCGTGATCACCCACGACCCGGCGTCCGCGCTGATCTTCGCGGCCGTCGCCACCTTCGGCGGCACGCTCACGATCGCCTGGCTGCCGATCATGCGGCACTGGGTGCGGCACGAGGACGCCGTCGCCACCCGTGGTCTCGGCCCGCTGCGGGTCGGCGGCTTCCCCGCCCTGCTGGCCTGCGTCGGCGCCCTCGGCATGGCGTTCGGCGCGGCCGGCGTGATCGTCCCCGCGTACGCCGCGCAGCACGGCGGCGGCGACGGGCTCGGCGGCGTCCTGCTCGGCGTCTGGGGCGTCGGCAGCGCGATCGGCGGCATCTGGTTCGGCACCCGGCGGCCCGCGATGGCGCTGCCCCGGCAGTTCGCCTGGCTGCTCGGCGCGGTCGCCCTCAGCTTCCTCGTGCTCGCGGTCATGCCCGGCCCGCTGTCGCTCGGGGTGGCCCTGGTCGTCGGCGGCGCCACGATCGCCCCGGCGCTGACCGTGGAGAACAGCCTGGTCGGCCGGATCGCGCCCGCGGGGATGCTGAACGAGGCCTACACCTGGGTCATCACCGTGACGGTCGCGGGCAGCGCGGCCGGCGGCGCGGTGGCCGGCGCGATGGTCGACCGTCCCGGCGGCCTGCCGTGGGCGTTCGTCTTCGCGGCCGTGGTGCTCGGGCTGGCCGCCCTGGTCGCCGCGGTTCCGGCGGGTCCGATGGCCCGGGCCGACGAGTTGGCCGCCGACCGCCTGCGCGCGGCGCTGGCGGCGTCGCTCTGACGGGGCATGTCGGATTGCCGTCCCGACCTCTTTAGCCTGATCCGGGGACTACTCGGCACTTAAGTCCGTTACGTTCCATCCGTGTCGGCGGCGGGGCTTTACCTTGCGGTGTGGCGGATCCCGAACGCCCCCACGCTGCTGCTGGGCGGGGTCGTCGCCCGGCTCGGCATCGGGATGACGCCGCTCGCATTGCTGCTGCTCGTCGAGCACGCCACCGGCCGGTACGCCGCCGGCGGCCTCGCCGTCGGCTGTTACGCCGCCGCCGGGGCGATCGCGAACCCGCTCGCCGGGCGGCTGGCCGACCGGATCGGCCCGGCGCCGGTGCTCCGCGCGACCGCGGTGGCCCACTGCGCCGCCCTGGCGCTGCTGGCACTTGTCGCCGGGGACCGGCTGCCGGCGACGCTCGTCGTCTCGGCGCTGGCGGGCGCCACCTATCCGCCGCTGACGGGCGCGATCCGCGGCGCCTGGGTCGGCCTGTTCGACGCACCCGGCGCCCGGGCCGGACCGCGGGTGCGGCAGGCGGCCCTCGCCGCGGAGACCTCGCTGTTCGAACTCGTCTACGTGATCGGCCCGCTGCTGGTCGCCGGCCTGGCCGTGAGCGCCGGCGGATACGACCCGGCGCTGTACGTCGCCGCGGCCGTCACCCTGGCCGGCGGCCTCGCCGTCGCCCGGGTGCCCGCCCTGCGGTCGCGACGCCGGGTGGCCCGCCGCGCCGGGCGCCAGGCGCCGGGCCTCGGCACCCTGACCGCCTGCGTGGCCCTGCTCGGCGGCGCGTTCGGGGCGGTGACCGTCGCGGTCCCCGCCTTCGCCACCGGCCACGGCGGCGGCGCGGGCCTGGGCGGACTGCTGCTGGGCGGCTGGGGCGCGGGCAGCGCGCTCGGCGGCGCGTGGTTCGGCACCCGCCGCCCGCGCGGCGATCCGACCCGCCGGTACGCGGTCCTGCTGGCCGTGCTCGGCCTCGCCTTCCTCGCCCTGGTGGTGGCGCCCGGCCCGTGGTCGCTGGGCGCCATCCTGATCGCCGGCGGGTCCGCCCTGGCGCCCGCGCTCATCGTGGAGAACAACCTGGTCGCCCGGATCGTCCCGGCCGCGGCGCTGACCGAGGCGTACACCCGGGTGCTGACCGCGGCGATCGTCAGCAGCGCCGCCGGCAGCGCGCTGGCCGGCCTCATCGTGGACGGGGCGGGCGGGGCGCGCTGGGCGTTCGTGCTGGCCGCCGCGTTCGCCGCCGCCGCAGCGCTGATCGTGGCCCGGCCCGGCAACGCGCTCACCCGCGCCGAC
>NZ_JBEZXZ010000241.1:0-12507 GCF_040638275.1 Actinoplanes sp. NPDC026623
GCCACTGCCGCGACTGCGGCAGTGGCCGGCCGCCCGGCCGCGGCCCCTGCCGCGACTGCGGCGGACACGCTGGGCGCGGCGTCCGCGGTGGGCGCGGCCCAGAAACGCGGTCGTGCCGGGCCGTCGGCCGGTCCGGGCGCGTCGTCCACGGTCAACAGCTCGTCCGGTACGCGGGCGGCGAGCCGAAGGTCGGCGTCGGCGGCGCCGGCGAGCTCGGCCTGGATCGCGGCGAGCGAGTGCCCCTCGGCCTGGCGACGCTTGAGCGCCACGAGCTGCAGCAGGTGCCGGGGCCCGTAGAGCGCCGTCCGGCCGCGCATGCCGACGGGGCGGTCGACCAGGCCGGTCGTCGTATACCACCGGATGGCGCGGCGGTCGGGCACGTCGCGGATCCGGCCGTTGGGCGCGCCGGGGTATTCGGCGGCCAGGGCCCGGCCCACCCGCTCCACCAGCTCGTCCAGCGTCCACATGCAGACGATACTGACACTGTTTCATTGACACTGTCAATGTCTTTCCGGCGGTTTAGCTTTGCTCCGGGCGACGGTGGCCGAACCTGAGGTTGTGGCAGTAGACGCGAAGATGATCGACCCCGCCGCCCGCGACGCGGCGTTCGCCGCCATGATCGAGCAGCACCCGGACGCCTTCCTCGGCGCGATCTCGCCGGCCGGCCAGTTCGTGACGCTGCCTGACGGTTTCGCGCCGGAGAGCATGCGCCAGATCGTCGGGGTGCATTCGGCGCTCGCCCTGATGGTCGCCGAGGACACCAGGATCGCCGTCGACGCCTGGCACGTCGCGCTCGCCGAGGGCATGACCAGCTGCCTCATCCACCCGGTGGTCGCGCCCACCGAGCTGGTCCGGATGCACCTGATCGACATGACGCACCGGTACGGCGTCTACGCCACCTTCCTCACCGGCCTGCGCGAGCGGCCCGGCGGCATCTCGCTCGAACACGCGCCGATCCGCCCGCGCCTGATCTCGCTGCGCAAGGACCAGGTCGCCGTGATCAGGGACGTCGACCCGGAAGTCCACCTGATCCTCGGCTGGAGCGCGGACGAGCTGATCGGCACCCGCGCGCTCGACCTCGTGCACCCCGACGACCACGGGCGTGCGATCGCCAGCTGGGTGGACCTGCTGGCCACCCCGCCGGGCGGCTCCCGCCGGGTCCGGCTGCGCCACCTGCACCGCGACGGGCATCCGGTCTGGTTCGAGGTCACCAACCACAACCTGCTCGCCGACCCCGACGATCCGCGGGTGGTCGCCGAGATGCTGGACATCTCCGACGAGATGGCCGCGCAGGAGGCGCTGCGGGTCGGCGAGCAGCTCATGCGCCGGCTGACCGAGACCATCCCGATCGGCATCGTGCAGATCGACGCCGACCGCCGGATCGTCTACCAGAACGAGCGGGCCGCGATGCCCGTCGAGTCCGGCGAGCTCCTGGGCGAGGAGTGCCTGGGCCTGGTCGCGCCCGACGACCGGCCGGCCCTCGACGCGGCGATCGCCGAGGTGCTGGGCGCCGGGCGCGACATCGACATCGAGTTCGGCCACCGCGCCGGGCGCGGCCCGCGCCGGGCCCGGGCCAACCTGCGGAGCCTGACCGGCGAGTCCGGCCTGGTGACCGGGGCGATCATCTGCCTGACCGACATCACCGCCGACGTGCGGATGCGTGACGAGCTCAAGGAGCGCGCCACCTATGACGCGCTGACCGGCTGCTACAACCGGGCCTCGACGCTGACCGCCCTGCAGGAGGCGCTCGCCGGGCCGGGACGCACCCGCGGCACGGCGGTGATCTTCATCGATCTCAACGAGTTCAAGCAGGTCAACGACCGGCACGGGCACGCGGCCGGCGACGAACTGCTGATCTACGTGGCCGGACGGCTGCGCGCCTCGGTGCGCGACGGCGATGTCGTCGGCCGGTTCGGCGGCGACGAGTTCGTGGTCATCTGCGGCGACGTGCCCGGCCCCGGCCGGGCCCGGCGGATCGGCGAGTCGCTGGTCACCGCCCTGCACGAGAGCCACCTGGACGTCGCGGGGGAGCGGCTGCTGCCGCAGGCCAGCATCGGCGTGGCCTGGGGCGATCCGGACACCATCTCCCCGAGCGCCCTGATCGCCCGCGCCGACACCGCCATGTACGAGGCCAAGCACGCCCGCACCGGCCGCCTGGCCCTGGCGCTCGCCGACTGAGCGGCCGAGCTACGGCCTGCCGCCGCCCGGCTGGACGACGCCGTTGACGGTCAGCGCGTACGGCGCGTACTGCTTGACCATCCCGGTCGGCTCGTCGTAGGCGACGATCGCGACCACCCTCGGGTACGCCTTCAGCGCCGCGAACTGGGCGGGTGGCACCTGCCGCGCCCGGTGGCGTTTCTCGTCGATGCCGACCAGCCGCACGCTCCACGCGTGCACCCGCTGCGGCACGATCTGGGTCGGCGAGCGGAACCCGGCCAGCGACGAGCCGTCGGTGACGGAGGCGCCGCCGAGGCTCACGTCGTCGATCGTCCAGCCGCCGTCGTTGACCGACTGGTCGCTGACGTAGCGGAAACCGAGCAGGATCCGCTTGCCCGCGTACGCGGACAGGTCGTAGGTGTGCGCGCCGAATCCGTTGCTCTCGCCGTTGATCGCGGGCCCGAGCGGCCCCTTGACCGTCCTGTCCCCGGCGACGGCCGTGTACGTGTGCCCGCCGTCCGTCGACACGGTCACGTAGCCGTAGTCGTAGCCGGCCTCGGTGGAGTACTTCTGCCGTACCCGCAGGACCGGATCCGCGGCCGGCACGGTCACCGCGACCACCGCCGCGGCGTCGAGATCGTCGTCGTTGCCGGAGAAGAGCGCGCCGTCCTTCACCGTCCACTGCAGGGCCTGGGCCGGCAGCAGGCGCGCGCCGTCGAACCGCACCGACCTGAGCTGCGATCCGCGCAGCGGCGTGCCGTCGGCGTCGCGCAGCCGCACGTAGTCGGCGCCGTTCGGCGCCGCGCCCGGGTCGTCGTAGGAGGAGGGGTTGTCCAGGTTCACGGTCGAGCGCAGGCTCGGCGCGGTCACCAGCCTGCGCGGCACGCCGACCATGGCCCCGTCCGGCGTGTCGCCGACGATCTTGTCGACCAGGGTCATGGTCTGGAAGTCGTGCAGGACCCGGTACAACTGCACGCCGTCGCCGAGCGCGGCGGACACCCCGGCCAGGCCGTGGTGCGCGCCGTCGCGGTGCAGCCGCGACAGCATCGCGGCGCCGAAGCGGTCCCGCAGGTAGAGCATGAACTGGTACGCGTTGCCGTAGTCGGCGAGCACCTCGACGGGATTGCCCTCGTCCCACAGGTTCAGCGAGTTCTGTGCGCCGCCGCACGGCCGCGGGTTGGTGTTGTACGGGGTACGCACCGTGCCGAAGCCCTGGAAGCAGTGCAGATGGCTGTCCGTGCCCCGCTGGTAGACGGTCGCGGTGCCGTCGACGTAGCCGACCAGGGTCTGCGCGTAGTCGGAGAGGCCCTCGTTGACCCAGAGCTCCTCGTCCGGATCGGTGTAGGACTGCAGCAGGTGCTGCCACTCGTGCGCGAACGTGCCCTCGTACATGCGGGGCCGGGCGGGGCGGCTGGTGCACAGGTCGCCGGTCGGCTCGTCGGGCGGGTTGGCCCCGGAGCGGTGCTTCCAGTCGTACACGTCGATCGTCATGACGTTGCGGTCGACGAGCTCGTCGATCTGCGAGGAGAAGAAGCCCGCGACGTAGGTCTGCGACTTCGGGAAGTCGAAGTAGTTGTCGTCGCGGACGTTGTCCAGCAGGGTGACGGTCTTGTCGCCGTCGCCGGTGTAGTCGCCGCCGGTCAGCTGCGGCTTGGTGCCGTCGCGCTCCCGCGGCGTGCTGAACGCGGCCGTCTCGCGGGGCCAGATGTTGTCGTCGAACTGGCTGATCAGCCCGCCGATCTGGGCGTCCGTCACCTGGGTCGAGGAGGCCGGGCGGCAGTCGCCGGCCGGGAAGGCGACGTCGGACGCGACCCAGACCTCGATGTGCTTGCCGACGCCGCGCAGCGTGTAGTCCTTGCGGTAGACGCCGCCGTCGACCTCGTTGAGCCCGAGCCACTCCCGGACCGTGCCGACGGCGGGGGTCGGCGCGGCAGCGGTGTGCCGGGTGCCCTCCCGGCCGAGGCCCAGGTGTGACACGTCGAAACGCTTGGGTGCCGGCTCCCGGGTGTCGTCCGCGGGTGCGGCGGGTGCGGCCGGTGCCGCGTGCGCCGGGGCGGCGAACGGCAGCAGCGGCACGATCAGCAGGGCGACCGCGGCGAAACGGAGGCGGGTCATGGGGGACTCCCTTCGGCGCCGCGCCGGTGGGGCGCGTACAGAAGGGGACGCTACCCGGACCAAGCGCACAAAAGGGGTAAGACGCGTCCTACTCGAAGAGGGAATGATCGCCGTCTCCGGCCCGCCGCCGGGCCCGCCGGCGAAGCTGCACCACGACCGCGTCGGCCGCCGCCACCAGCGCCCACCCGGCAAGCAGCCAGCCGGGCAGGGTCAGGCCCGCGCGCCAGAGCAGGACGGCCAGGACCGAGCACACGACGAAGCCGAACACGGCCAGCACCAGCCGCAGATTCAGCGCGCTGTAGGGCCGGTCGGCGGTGCCCCGGCGGCCGGGCGGCTGCGGACCGATCGGCATGGATCGACCCTAGCCGCCCGGCCGGGGCAGTGGAAGTCAGGACACCTCGCGCCGCAGCACCCGCACGGTGCCCAGGGTCAGCGGCAGGGCCACCCAGACCAGGGCGGCGACGCCGAAGCGGGCCCACTGCCCGCCGGTCATGCCCGGCTCGCTCAGCGGCACCGACGTCACGTTGATGTCGACCCAGCCCGCCGCCGTGTGCAGCCACCTGACCATCTCGCCGAGCACCGACCAGACGGTCGGGATGGCGAAGTACAGCACGATCGCCAGCGGCGAGTTCAGCAGCAGGGCGCCGAACGCCGAGCCCATCAGCACGAACACCATCTGGTTGACGAGCAGCTGGCCCACCAGCGCGGCCTCGATGTGCCAGTCGCCGGCGCCGCCCGTACCGATGGCGATCAGGTTTCCGGCCGCGGACAGCGCGGCCGCCGCGGCCGTGGTCGCGATCGCGATCAGCACGGCCGCGATCAGCTTCGCCGCGATGACCCGCCCGCGCCGCGGCATCAGGGTGAACGTGGTCAGCGCGGTGCGCTGCGACCATTCGCTGGTCATCGACAGGATGCCGAGCACCGGAAGCAGCACGCTCGCCGGCACCAGGCCGAAGGCGAAGAACCCCGCGAAGGTCTGCTCGGCGTCCGGCGCCGCGAACAGCATGATCGCCGCCGTGCCGGCCGCGGCCAGCCCGATGACGATCAGCAGCCACAACCCGGAGCGGGTGTCGGACAGCTTGCGCAGCTCCACCTGGGTGAGCCGCCACAGCGGGATCCGCGTGTCGCCGCCGTCGCGCGGCCGGGCCTCGCTCGCGGTCGCGGCCGGTGCCTGCCGTACGGCGGTCATCGGACCGCCTCCCGCACCGAGTCGCCGGCGGTCAGGGCGAGGAACATCTGTTCGAGCCCGCCGCTGCCGGCCGGGCGCAGTTCGAGCAGCACCAGCCCCGCGCCGGCCGCCGCCCGGCCGATCGCCTCCGCGTCGGCCTGCACCACGACGCCCCCGTCGGTCGTCGCGGTGCCGGTCAGCCCGGCCCGGGCGAGCGCCGCGTCCAGGGCGGCCGGGTCCAGCGCGCGCACCATGGTGCCGCTCGCGGCGAGCAGCTCGAACTTGTCGCCCTGCGCCACGATCCGGCCGCCGCCGATGACGACCAGGCGGTCCGCGACCGCCTCCACCTCGCGCAGCAGGTGCGACGAGAGCAGCACGGTGCCGCCGCGGTCCGCGAAGTCGCGGAGCAGCCCGCGCATCCAGAAGATCCCCTCCGGGTCGAGGCCGTTGGCCGGCTCGTCCAGGATCAGGATTCCGGGGTCGCCCAGCATCGCGTACGCGAGCCCGAGCCGCTGCCGCATGCCCAGCGAGTACGCCCTGACCCGCCGCTTGGCGGCCGTGCTGTTGAGGCCCACCCGGTCCAGGCTCTCGTCGACCCGGCGCCGGTCGATGCCCATGGTCAGGGCGGCCAGCGTCAGCACCTCACGCCCGGTACGCCCGGAGTGCTGCGCGGAGGCGTCCAGCAGCACGCCGATGCGCCGGCCGGGGTTGCCCATCCGCCGGTACGGCCGCCCGTCGACGGTGGCGGTGCCGGAGGTGGGCGGGGTGAGCCCGCAGATCATCCGCATGGTGGTGGACTTGCCGGCGCCGTTCGGGCCGAGGAAGCCGGTCACCGTGCCGGGTTCGCAGGTGAAGGACACGTCGTCTACGGCCGGGTGGCTCCCGTACCGTTTGCTCAGGTGTTCGACCGTGATCATGCCTCTCAGCCTGCGGTCCGCGGGTGACCGCCCGCGTCGGCCGCCGGTCGGTGCTCGCGAACCTTGGTCTAGCGACGGTTACGACTTTGGTCGGTATCGGGCGCCGGAACACCGCCCGTAGCATTGCCGGCGTGGGGAAGCCGTCGGATTACCAGTGGCTGCTCCCGGCGTCGCTGCTGGACGAGCCGGACCGGCCGCCGGCGCCGCGCTCGACGCGGGACTGGGTGATCGACGCCCTCTGCTTCGCGCTCGGCCTCGGCTGGGCGCTGCTGTGCACCGCCGAGCTGCTGAGCCCGAACCCGGAGATCGTGTCGCAGTTCGGCTACACCCCGTCCTGGCTGATCTGGCTGGACCTGGTCGTCGGGGTCCTGCTCTCGGTCGCGCTCTGGTGGCGGCGGCGCTGGCCGGTGCACCTCGCGGTGCTGGGCATGGTGGCCGGGGTCTTCACCCTGACCGGTTCGATCACCATCCTGATCCTGCTCTTCACCGTCGCGGTGCATCGCCGGTTCGCGGTGGTGGCGGCGGTCGCCGCCGGCGCCACCGTCTCCAGCGCCGCGTTCTCCGCGCTGCGGCCCGAGACGGGCAGCAGCTACTGGGAGTCGATGGCCTGGAGCGCGGTGTTCATGGTGATCGTGGTGCTCTGGGGCATGGTGGTGCGGTCGCGGCGGCAGCTCGTGGTGTCGCTGCGGGACCGCGCCGAGCGCGCCGAGTCCGAGCAGCAGCTGCGGATCGTGCAGGCCCGCGCCCTGGAACGCACCCGCATCGCCCGCGAGATGCACGACGTGCTCGCGCACCGGATCTCGCTGCTGAGCCTGCACGCCGGCGCGCTGGAGATCCGGCCGGACGCGGCGCCGGCCGAGGTGGCCGGCGCGGCCGGGGTGATCCGGGCCAGCGCGCACCAGGCCCTGCAGGACCTCCGCGAGGTGATCGGCGTGCTGCGCGAGCCGGCCGGCGACGATTCCCCGGAACGCCCGCAGCCGACCCTCGGCGAGCTGCCCGCGCTGGCCGACGAGTCCCGGGCGGCGGGCGCCAAGGTGCGCCTCGACGTGCGGATCGACGACTCGGCCCCGCTGCCGGCCGGCGCCGGGCGCACGGCGTACCGGATCGTGCAGGAGGGTCTGACCAACGCCCGCAAGCACGCGCCGGGCACGGCGGTGCGGGTCACCGTCGAGGGCGCGGCCGGCGCGGGGCTGACCATCGACGTCCGCAACCCGGCCCCGGTCGGGCGGCCCTCCCTGGCGATCCCCGGCACCGGGACCGGCCTGGTCGGGCTCGGCGAGCGGGCCACGCTGGCCGGCGGCCGCCTGGTGCACGGGCGAACCGCCGACGGGGATTTCGCGCTCAGCGCCTGGCTGCCCTGGCCCGCCGCGGGCGGCACCACATGACCGATCCGGTACGGGTGCTGATCGTCGACGACGACGCCCTGGTCCGCGCGGGCCTCACGATGATCCTGTCCGCCGCCGGCGACATCGCGGTGGTCGGCGAGGCCGCCGACGGCAGCGAGGTGCCGGCCGCGGTGGCCGCGCACCGCCCGGACGTGGTGCTGATGGACATCCGGATGCCGCGGGTCGACGGCCTCGCGGCGACCGAGTCGCTGCGCGGGCGCGCCGGCGCCCCTGAGGTGATCGTGCTGACCACCTTCGACGCCGACGAGTTCGTGCTGCGGGCGCTGCGGGCGGGCGCGAGCGGCTTCCTGCTCAAGGACACCCCGCCGGTGGAGATCCTGCACGCCGTCCGCCGGGTGGCCGGCGGTGAGGCGATGCTGTCGCCGACCGTGACCCGGCAGCTGATCGCGCACGTGGCGGCCCCCGACCCGGGCGGGAGCCGCCGCCGGGCCGGGGCGGCCCTGGACCGGCTCAGCGAGCGCGAGCGCGACGTCGCCCTGCTGCTCGGCAAGGGCCGGTCCAACGCGGAGATCTCGGCGGAGCTGTTCATGAGCGTCGCGACGGTGAAGGCGCACGTGTCGCGCCTGCTGGTGAAGCTCGGCCTGAACAACCGCGTCCAGGTCGCGCTGCTGGTGCACGACGCCGGCCGCGCCTGAGGCGCCGCCCGGTAGCGGCCACGTCACTCGCCTGCGGCCCGCGCGGATGCGACCATTCACGAATGTCTGTCGTGACCGCGCCACAGGCGTCCGAGGCCGTCGACGAGCTGGGCTGGCGCTACGTGCTCGGCACGCTGCGCGCGTCGCTGCGGCTCGGCCCGATGTGGCAGGTCGCCGAGGTGGCCACCGAACTCGTCCGCGCCTGCGGCGTGGGCGCCGACGAGAGCCTGCGGATCGACCTGCGCTCCGGCCGGCTCGAGCTGGTGCTGCAGTCGGCGCGCGCAGGCGCCGTGACGGCGGCCGACCTTGACCTGGCCCGCCAGATCGCCACCACCGCGGCGGAGATGGGCCTGCGGCTCGAGCCCAGCGCCGGCGGCGGCCGCTCGGTCCAGGTCCTGGACCTCGCGATCGACGCGCGGGACACCGCCCGGATCCGGCCGTTCTGGAAGGCGGTGCTGGGCTACGCCGGCGAGGGCGGCGCCGAGGGGCCGCGGGACCCGATCGCCGACCCGCTCGCGCAGGCCCCGGCCGTCTCGTTCCGGCAGGTGTCAGGCCCCCGGCCGCAGCCGCACCGGATCCACCTCGACGTCTGCGTGCCGCACGACGAGGCGCCGGTCCGGATCCGGGCGGCGCTCGATGCCGGCGGCACGCTGCTCTCGGACTCCCGCGCCCCGGCCTGCTGGGTGCTCGCCGACGCCGAGGGCAACGAGGTGAGCGTCACCACCTGGCAGGGGCGCGGGTGAGCCCCGGCTACCGCGCCGGCGATCCCGGCCAGAGCGGTTCCGCCGCGGCCCGCTCCGCCGCGCGCAGCACCCGCAGGATGTTGCGGCCGGTGAGCCGCTCCAGGTCGTCCTGGCTCCAGCCGCGGGAGGCGAGCTCGGCGAGCAGCCGCGGATAGCCGGAGACGTCCTCGAGGCCGGCCGGCAGCCGGTCGCAGCCGTCGTAGTCGCCGCCGATGCCGACGTGGTCGACGCCGGCGACATCCCGGACGTGCTCGACGTGGTCGGCGACCTGGCCGATCGTCGCCTCGGGCCGGGGGTTGGCTGCCAGCCACGGCCGGAACGGCTCGGGCGGTGACACGTCGCTGCCGGGCAGCGCCGACAGGAACGAGCCGGACGTGAGGGGCGCCGGCTCCGGTGCGTCCCGGCCGGGCCGGGGCGCGCTGGGCCAGGAGGCCGGCGCCGGGGGCAGCCCGAGCCGCGCCCACTCCGCGTCGGCCGCGGTCGCCCAGGCCGCCACCTGTGCCGAGACGAACGGCGGCACGAACGTGACCATGCAGACGCCGCCGTTGTCGCGCAGCTTGACGAGCACGTCGTCGGCGGCGTTGCGGCGGTGCCCGGTGACCGCGTGCGCCGACGAGTGGCTGAAGATCACCGGGGCGGTGGCCACGTCCAGCGCGGCGTGCATGGTCGTGGCGGCCACGTGCGACAGGTCGACGAGTACGCCGATGCGCTGCATCTCCGCGACGATCGCCCGGCCCTCGTCGTCGAGGCCGCCGACCCCGGGCTGGTCCGTCGCCGAGTCGGCCCAGGAGGTGTTGTGGTTGTGGGTCAGCGTCACGTACCGCACGCCGAGGCGGGCGAAGGCGCGCAGCACCCCCAGCGACGTGGCCAGGCTGTGCCCGCCCTCGATGCCGATCAGGGAGGCGATCCGGCCGCCCGCGATCGCGGCCTCGACGTCGTCCGCCGAGTAGGCGATCGCCAGGTCCCGCGGGTACGCGGCGGCGAGCCGGTAGACGGCGTCGATCTGCTCCATCGTCGCCACCGCGGCCTCGGGCTCGCTCAGGTCGGAGGGCACGTAGACCGACCAGAACTGGCCGCCGACGCCGCCGGCGCGCAGCCGGGCGATGTCCGTGTGGAATTCCGGGCGGTCCGCCGCCAGCCCGGACACCCGGTACCCGGCCCGGGCCCTCAGGGCCATCGGCAGGTCGTTGTGCCCGTCGATCACCGGCATGGCTTGCAGGGCGAGGTCTACCACGGTCACTGGTGCTGCTCCTCTGACGGTTCGGACGATTTGATCATCGCTCGCGGAGCCTATGGCCGAAAAGGCCTGGTCGGCAGGGGTTTTCGAGCGCGGAAATCCTCAAGTCGCGCCGTTCGGGCCGTCCGCAACCGGGTGGCACCTGTTCGGGACCAGGGGGTGCACCGCGCAGACCGGAATCTTCTCTGCATGCCCGGCCGACAACGGCTGGACAAGCGGGGGGAAAAACCAAATGCGTCTCAAGAAGTCGATGACCGTGCTGGCCGCGATGGCCATGGGTGCCACGACCGCGCTGGCCGGCACCACCGCCGCCACTGCCGCTCCCGCTGCCGGTTGTAAGACCAACGACCTGCTGGTGCCCTCGTGTGGCGTGCTCTGGGGTGCCGCCGCCGGTGGGTTCACCGACGCCCCGCGGGACAAGGCGCTGAAGGACTTCGAGAAGCTGTCCGGGCGCACCGCGAGCATCTATCACACCTATCACAAGGGTGACGAGGTGTTCCCGACCGCGGCGGAGAAGGCCATGGCCCGCGACACGAACCAGCCGCGGGTGCTGCTGCTGAACTGGAAGATCGCCTACAAGTCGTCGTGGGCGAAGGTCGCCAAGGGTGAGCAGGACAAGCGGATCGACGCGTTCGCCGCCCGGATCAAGAAGGACTTCCCGGAAAAGTTCTTCCTCGTCTTGAATCACGAGCCGGAGAACGACGTCATCGCCCGGCGCGGTTCCGGCTGGGAGGCCAAGGACTTCGCCGCCATGTACCGCCACACCATCAAGCGCCTCGAAGCCAAGGGCGTCACCAATGCGATCAACGTGATGGCGTACATGGGCAACGAGAAGTGGATGGCCCAGAAGTGGTGGGCCGATCTGTACCCCGGTGATGACGTCGTCGACTGGATGGGCCTGGACTCCTACGTGTCGGCCGAGAAGGGCGCGTACCACTACGGCCAGTTCGCCGACCTGCTCGACCGCAAGGCCAAGAACGGTCCGACGTTCTACGACTGGGCGACAAAGAAGCACGCGGCCAAGCCGCTGATGATCGCCGAGTGGGGTGTGTACCACCGCGTCGGCAAGCCTGTCGACAAGTCGGCCGGGTTCAACAGTGTGCTGCCGGAGCTGGCCAAGCGGCCGGCGATCAAGGCGATCGTGTACTTCGACACCAAGCACGACGACCAGGGCGACCGCGACATCAGCATCGACAGCAAGAAGACCAGCCTCACCGCCTTCCGCACCCTCGCCGCCAACAACCTGTTCAACGTCACAATCGGCTGACCCCCGACAGCACCACCCCACGAGCCGCCCGGCTGACCAGCCGGGCGGCTCGACCGCTATATAGGCGGCGGTATACCAAACTTGACATCTGGGCGGACACCCGGGCCGCGCCGAGAATCACTCCCATCACCTCGGTCACCCCCCGGAGGCTCTCTTGACCAGACGCCGTCTGACCCCCGCAGTGCTCGCCGCCGTGCTCGCGGCCGTGCTGCTGCAACTCGGCTTCGCCGCACCGGCCGGCGCGACGCCGCCCGGCATCCCCGCCGCCGCCACCGCGCGCACCTACCTCGCCGCGCTCACGGTCGCGGCCTCGACGCACACCACCACCTACAACCGGGACCTCTTCCCGACCTGGTCCACCATCTCCGGCACCTGCAACACCCGGGAGACGGTGCTCAAGCGCGACGGCACCGGCGTGGTCGTCGACTCCGCGTGCGCGGCCACCTCCGGCCGGTGGTACAGCCCCTACGACGGCGCCACCTGGACCGCGGGGTCGGACGTCGACATCGACCACATGGTGCCACTGAAGAACGCGTGGATCTCCGGCGCCTGGGCCTGGACGACCAGCAAGCGCGAGTCGTTCGCCAACGACCTGAGCGACCCGCAGCTGTTCGCGGTCACCGACAACGTCAACCAGTCCAAGAGCGACAAGTCGCCGGACGCCTGGAAGCCGCCGCTGACCAGCTACTACTGCACCTACGCCCGGGCCTGGGTCAAGGTCAAGTACGTCTGGGCGCTGACCATCACCAGCGCGGAGAAGTCGGCACTGACCTCGATGCTCAACGCCTGCTGAGCGTCATGTGAACCGGGCCGCGGACAGCGGCGCGACGACCGGCTGGGCGCCGAACCCCGGGTTCGCGCC
>NZ_JBEZXZ010000242.1:0-12470 GCF_040638275.1 Actinoplanes sp. NPDC026623
GCGGGGGGCCCGCCGTCCCCGCCCCCCCCCGGGCGCCCCCCCCCCCCCCCAACCCCGCCCCCCCCCCCCCGCCCCCCGCCCCCCCCCCCCGCGGGGGGGGCCCCCCCCGTCCTGGTTCGGCGGGCTCAGCGGGTGTGGCCGTTGCCGGTGACGATGTATTTGGTCGAGGTCAGCTCGGGCAGGCCCATCGGGCCGCGGGCGTGCAGCTTCTGGGTGCTGATGCCGATCTCGGCCCCGAAGCCGAACTCGGCGCCGTCGGTGAAGCGCGTCGACGCGTTGATCATGACGGCGGCGGCGTCCACCCGGGCCGCGAAGTGGCGGGCCGCCACGAGGTTCTCGGTCACGATCGCCTCGGTGTGGCCGGTGCCGTAGCGGCGGATGTGGTCCAGGGCGTCGTCCAGCGAGTCCACCACCGCGACCGAGATGTCCGCCGACAGGTACTCCGTGCCCCAGTCCTCCTCGGTCGCCGGCACGACGTCGGCGAAGCCCGCCACCCGCGGGTCGCCGTGCACGGTCACGCCGGCCGACACCAGCTCCTCGATCACCATCGGCAGGAACGACTCGGTCATCGAGGCGTGCACCAGCAGCGACTCCGCCGTGTTGCAGGTGGACAGTCGCTGGGTCTTCGAGTTGAGCACCACCCCGAGGGCCTTCTCCAGGTCGGCGCCCTCGTCCACGTACACGTGGCAGTTGCCCACGCCCGTCTCGATCACCGGGACCGTGGACTCCTCGACCACCGTCTTGATCAGCGAGGCGCCGCCGCGGGGGATCAGGACGTCGACCAGGCCGCGGGCCCGCATCAGCTCCTTGACCGAGTCGCGGGTCGTCGAGTCCAGCAGCTGAATCGCGTTCGCCGGCAGGTTGGCGTCCGCCACCGCCTTGCGCAGCACCGACACGATCGCCGCGTTGGAGCTCACGGCCGAGCTCGAGCCGCGCAGCAGCACCGAGTTGCCGGACTTGAGGCAGATGCCCGCGGCGTCCGCGGTCACGTTCGGCCGGCCCTCGTAGATGATGCCCACCACCCCGAACGGGACCCGTACCTGGCGCAGCTCGAGCCCGTTGGCCAGGCGCGATCCGCGGACCACGTCCCCGACCGGGTCGTCCAGCGCGGCCAGCTGCCGCAGGCCGTCGGCCATCGCGGCGACCCGCTCGGCGGTCAGCGTCAGCCGGTCGATCATCGCCTCGGACGATCCACCGGTACGGGCGTTCTCCACGTCCACGGCGTTGGCGGCGACGATGTCGCCGGCGCGCTCGACCAGCCGGTCGGCCATCAGCAGCAACGCGGCGTCCTTCTCGCCGCGGGTGGCGGCGGCCAGGTCGATGGACGCCACCCGCGCGTCGGAGGCCTGCTGAAGCACGGTCATGTCGACTCCTCGTTCTTGCGCCGTGGCTGACGGCGGTTGCTCAATCCTGCACCGGATGGCCGGCGAAATCACGCACGGTCAGAGCAGAACCAGGTCGTCGCGGTGGACCACCTCGCGCTCGTAGCCGGGGCCGAGCGCCGCCGCGAGCTCCGGCGTCGAGCGGCCCAGCAGCGCCGGCAGCTCGACCGCGTCGTAGTTCACCAGGCCGCGGGCGACCGACGCGCCCGAGCCGGCGTCGACCAGGTCGACCGGGTCACCGGCGGCGAAGGAGCCGTCCACCGCCGTGATCCCGGCCGGCAGCAGCGACATGCGCCGGGCCACGACCGCGGCCACCGCGCCCGGGTCCAGGTGCAGCCGGCCGCGCGGGGTCGTCGCGTGGGCGAGCCAGAAGAGCCGGGCCGCGGGGCGGCGCTCGACCGCGTGGAACAGCGTGCCGATCTCCTCGCCGTCCAGGGCCGGGCCGGCGAGCGTCGCCGCCGTCAGCACCACCGGGATGCCGAAGCCGGTCGCGATCCGGGCCGCCTCCACCTTGGTCACCATGCCGCCGGTGCCGACGCCGGACCGGCCCGCCGAGGCGATGTTGATGTCCGCCAGGTCGGCGTCGCTGTGCACCACCGGGACGCGGCGGGCGTCCGGCGCCGACGGGCTCGCGGTGTAGAGCGCGTCCACGTCGGAGAGCAGGACCAGCAGGTCGGCCTGGACCAGGGCCGCCACCAGGGCCGCGAGCCGGTCGTTGTCGCCGAACCGGATCTCGTCGGTGGCGACGGTGTCGTTCTCGTTGACGATGGGCAGCGCGCCGAGGTCCAGCAGCTTGCGCAGCGTCCGGTAGGCGTTGCGGTAGTGCGCGCGCCGGGTCACGTCGTCGACGGTCAGCAGCACCTGCCCGACGGTGAGCCCGTGCCGGGCGAAGCCCGCCGCGTAACGGCCGATCAGCAGGCCCTGGCCCACCGAGGCGGCGGCCTGCTGGGTGGCCAGGTCGCGCGGGCGCCGGCGCAGCCTGAGCGGCGCGAGGCCGGCGGCGATGGCACCGCTGGAGACCAGCACCACCTCGCGGCCCTGCGCGGCCAGCGCGCCGAGCACGTCGACGAGGGCGTCCATGCGCTGCTCGTCGATTCCGCCGGTCGCGGTGGTCAGGGAGGACGAGCCCACCTTCACCACGACCCGCCGGGCACCCGTCACCTGTTCACGCACTCGCCCATTCTGCTCGCCGGACGCTGCGCGGCCGGGGTGAGATCCCATATCGTGGCGTCGGTGACACCGCAGGAGTACGTGGAAGAGGTTCTCCGGCTCGTGGAGAGCATCCCCGAGGGCAAGGTCATGTCCTATGGGGCGATCGCCGACGCCCTGGCCGACTCCTCGGGCCGCAACTCGCCGCGGCAGGTCGGCACGATCATGGCGCGGCAGGGCGGCGGCGTTCCGTGGCACCGGGTGGTGACCGGCGCCGGGCGGATGCCGCCGGGCAACGAGCAGGAGGCGCGGCAGCGGCTGCTCAGCGAGGGCGTGCCGCTGAAGGGAGAGCACGTGGACATGGCTCGCGCGGGCTGGCTGCCCTGATGGAGACGGGACAGCCGAGCCGGACGGCCTTCAGCGCGGCCCGTTACCGGGCGGCACACCAGCTCATCGAGGGCGGCGAGATCTTCTCGGATCCGCTGGCCGTACGCATCCTGGGCGTGCCGCCGGACGCCGAGGAGGCGCCGGGGCGCCGGGCCATGCGCCTGTTCATCGCCGCGAGGACGCGGTTCGCCGAGGACGCCCTCGCCGTCGCGGTCGCGGGCGGCACCCGGCAGCTGTTCATTCTCGGCGCGGGGCTGGACACGTTCGCCTACCGCAATCCGTGGCCGGAGCTGCGCGTCTTCGAGGTCGACCACCCGGACACCCAGGCGTGGAAGCGGCACCGGCTGGCCGATGCCGCGATCGAGGTGCCGGAAAATCTGGAGTACGTGCCGGTCGACTTCGAACGTCAGACGCTGCGGCTGGCGGCCGAGCCGGGTGCCTTCTTCCTCTGGCTCGGCGTGGTGCCCTACCTGACCCGGGTGGGCTTCGACGAGACCCTGGGCCTGATCGCGGCGACCGAGCGGTCCGAGGTCGTCTTCGACTACGCGATGCCGCCGTCGTCCATGCCGGCCGCGCGGCGTGCCGCCCTCGAGGAGCGGGCGGCCCGGGTGGCGAGCATCGGCGAACCGTGGCAGACCTATTTCATGCCGGACGACCTGGCCGTCGAGCTGCGCGGCCGGGGCTTCGCCGAGATCGAGGACCTCGGCCCGGCCGAGCTCGCGGCGCGCTGGTTCGGCCGGCCGGACGTGCCGAGGGGTACCCCGGGCGGGCACGTCGTGCACGCCAGAAGGACCTAGCGGAAGCCGATCGTCTTCGCCTCGGCGCGCATCTGGAATTCGAAGAATTCCCGGCGCTCGTCGATCGTGTTGTTGAGCTGGCCGAACAGCTCGGCGCTGACCGCGCCGCACAGGTGGATCCAGGCGGCGAGGCTGCGCGCGACCATCTGCGGCGGCGTGCCCGCCGCGGTCTGCTCGGCGATCACCTCGAGCTCCTCGTTGAGCCGGCCGGTGATCGGCGCGCCGGGCTCGATCTCGCCGGCCAGGGCGGCGTCGCGCACGATCGCCCCGATCTGCAGGATGACCCGGACGGCGGGTTCGACGGTGTCCCGCGGCGCCTGGTAGCCGGGCACCGGGCTGCCGTAGATCAGCGCCCACTCGTGCCGGTTGGCCAGCGCCCAGTCGCGGACCGCGTGACAGACCGCCAGGAAGCGCTCCCCGTGGCCGCCGGTCCGGGCCGACTCCTCCGCGGCGGCGCCGACCGAGTCGTACGCGTCGATGATCAGCGCCGTGAGCAGGTCGTCGCGGCTGGCGAAGTAGCGGTAGACCGCGGAGGAGGCCATGCCGAGGTCGCGGGCCACCGCGCGCAGCGACAGGTTGGCGCCGTCGGTGGCGAGGTGGCGCCGGGCCACGGCCTTGATCTCGTCGGTCATCTCGGCGCGCACCCGGGCACGGATCGAAGCAGCGGTCATGGCGGCAAGTGTGCCACAAAAGTGAGCACTGCTCTTGCCAAGGTGCGAGTGAGATGAGATTGTTGTTCTCAACAGAGAGCAGTGCTTACAAGGGAGAACATGATGTCGAACCACGTGATCGTCGGCTCCGGCCCCGTCGGTTCCGCGGTGGCCCGCGTCCTCGCGGGCCGGGGCGAGTCAGTGCGCGTCGTGACCCGCAGCGGCACCGGCCCGGAGCACCCGCTGATCGAGCGGGTGGCCGCCGATGCCACCGACGCGGCCCGGCTCACCGAGCTGACCGGCGGCGCGGCCGTGCTCTACAACTGTGCCAACCCGAAATACACCCGGTGGGAGACGCTCTGGCCGCCGCTCGCCGCCGCGATGGTCAGCGCCGCCGGCCGGGCCGGTGCGGTCCTCGCCATCACCGGCAACCTCTACGGCTACGGCCCGGTTCCCGGCGGCCGGATGACCGAGCACACCCCGCTCGCCGCGACCGGCCGCAAGGGCCGCGTCCGCATCAGGATGTGGCAGGACGCGCTCGCCGACGGGGTGCGCACGGTAGAGGTCCGCGGCTCGGACTACCTCGGCGCGGGCGCCGCGTCGATCTTCTCGGCGGTGCTGCTCCCGGCGGTCGCCAAGGGGCGCACGGCCTGGGTGCCGGCGGACCTCGACGCGCCGCACACGTTCACCTACACCGGCGACATGGCCCGCGCCCTGGTGACCCTGGCCGGCGACGAGCGGGCCTGGGGCCGGGCGTGGCACGTGCCGTCGGCGCCCGCGCTGAGCATCCGGGAGCTGGCCGACCGCTACTTCGCCGTGGCCGGCGTCAAGCCGGTCCCGGTCAAGGCCCTGCCGCGCTTCGTGATGCGTGCCGCCGGCACGGTCGTCCCGATGGCCCGGGAGCTGGCGGAGATGGACTACCAGTTCTACGCACCCTTCCTCATGGACGCCACCGAGACCGAGCAGACCTTCGGCCTCGCCGTGACCGACCTCGACGTGGCACTGCGCGAGGTCGCCGACGCGGCCGAGGCCACCGCCGCCCGGACTATGTGAGCAGCAGCCCGACGCCGTCGCGGCGGGGGTCGCCGGCCGCGCCGCCGGCACCCACCGCCGTGACGCCGCCGAAGTAGTGGTCGACGTCCGGCCACTCGTTGATGATCCAGCCCGCCTCGGACAGGGCGTCCAGCTCGTCGCGGGGGCAGCCCGGCTCGGCGTGCACCGTGTCGTCCACCACGTGGAAGCGGGGACGGGCGATCGCGGCCGGCGTGTCCACCCCGTCGATCAGCACCCCCAGCAGCGTGTGGACCAGCGCGGTCCGGATCCGCGAGGCGCCCGCGGATCCGGCGGCGATGGCCAGGTCCCCGGCGGCGTCGATGACCACGAGCGGGCACATGTTCGACGACATCCGGACGCCGGGCGCCAGGTCGTCGGTGATCAGCTCGCCCTCGCCGAGCATCGAGTTCATGTTGATGCCGAGCCCGGGCAGCCAGACCGCGGCGCCCAGGCCCATCGTCGTGGTGATCACGCAGGCGTTGCCCTCGGCATCGACCACCGAGACGTTGGTGGTGTCGCCGATCTTCTGCCGGCCGCGATCGCGCAGCGCGGCCGCGATGGCGACGGCCCGGGCCGGCCGCGGCTGATCCGGCAGGCCGCCCGGCAGCGCGGCGATCGTGTCGACGGTCCGGTTGAGGTCGTGCCGGGCCCGGACCCGGTAGGACCCCAGCGTGGCGTGGTCGACCCGGGTCTCCAGCACCCGGTAGGCCGCGAGATCGAGCGGCCCGAGCGCGCCGCCGCCGGCCCGGACGGTGTCGACCATCAGGCGCGCGACCGAGCCGGTGTAGAACACCGCGGGCCCCTCGGCGGAGAGCGCCTCCAGCGCGGAATCCAGCCCCGGGTGAAAGAGCAGGTCGCCGCCGCGCAGCAGGGCACCGTCCGGCGCGTAGATGGCGGCGCCCTCGCCGTGCGCCAGCGCGGGCGCGCACGAGCCGAGCGTCCCGGCGTGCGCGGGCGGCAGCGCCACGCCGGTCCGGGCCAGGCCGAGCGCCGGCGCCACCAGGTCGGCCCAGGGCAGCCGCCCCCAGCGGCGGTGCACCTCGCCGCAGCCGGCCGGCACGCCCGGCACGGCGACGCTGGCGCCGCCGATCGAGTAGACCTGCGGCATCCCGCCGAAGAACACGTCGACGGCGATCATCGGACCGGCCCGCCGGTCGCCGTCCGTGCCGGGCACCGACACGAAGAAGTCCAGGCAGGTCACCGAGCCGGTGGCCGCCTCGAAGTAGGTGGCGAAACCGCCGCCGCCGAGGCCCGTGTAGATGGTCTCGGCAACGCAGGTGGCGAGCACGGCGGCTACCGCGGCGTCCGCCGCCGTGCCCCCGGCCCGGAGGATCTGCAGCCCGGCCTCGGCCGTTGCCGGATGGTTCGCCGCGATCCCGGCGGCGACCCGAGAAGGCCGTGGGGAATTCTCCACTCGGCGAAGCGTATGCCCCGAGGCCCAGGGATGGTTACCATCCGCGTCCATGACGGTCACCGGTCCCTCGCACGGCGTACGGCTGCCCCGCCGCGTCGTCACGGGATATTCCCTGGGCTCCCTCGTCACCGGGCCCTTCGGGACGGTGCCGGGTCTGCTCCTTCTGCCATATCTGACCGACACGCTCGGTGTCGCCGCGGGCGTCGCGGGGCTGTTCGTCCTGCTGCCGAAGGCGTGGGACGTCCTGGTCAACCCGATCGCGGGCCGGATCTCCGACCGCACCGGGGCCCGGAGCGCGTTCCTGCTCGGCGCGGGCCTCGCGCTCGCCGTCCTCTTCGCGGCGATGTTCGCCGGGCCGTTCGGCACCGGCGGCGCGGCCGGCGCCTACGTCGTGGCCGCGTTCCTCGCCGCGGCCACCGCGTTCGCCTTCTTCCAGGTGCCCTACGTCGCGATGCCGGCCGAGCTCACCGACGGTTACGCCGAGCGCACCCGGCTGATGACCTGGCGGGTCGCGGTCCTGGCCTGCGGCATCCTGATCTCGGGCGCGCTGGCGCCGCTGATCGTCGACCTGGGCGGCGGCGGCCTGGCCGGCCACCGGTGGGCCGGCGCGTTCGTCGGCGCCCTCATCGTCGGGGGCGCCCTGAGCGCCTACTTCGGTACCCGCACCGCCGAGTCACACTCCGCCCCGGAGCCGGAGCCGAGCCTGCGGGCGCAGCTGCGGGTCGCGTCCGGCAACGCGTCGTTCCGGGCCCTGCTGCTCTGCTACCTGGTACAGGCCGCCGGCATCGCCACGATGCTCGCCGGCGTGCAGTACTTCGCCGACCACGTCATCCGGCAGGACTCCGGCGCCACGTTCCTGTTCGCGGCCTTCGTCGGCCCGGCGCTGCTGGTCATGCCGCTCTGGACCCGGGTCGGCGCCCGGCACGGCAAGCGGCGGGGCCTGATCTCCGCGTCCCTGCTCTTCGCCGGCGGCGCCCTGTCCCTGCTGCTGTCGCCGGCCCTGCCGGCCCCGGCGGTCTACGGGATCGTCGCGCTCATCGGCTGCGGCTACGCCGGGCAGCAGGTGTTCGCGCTGGCGATGCTGCCCGACCTGATCGAGCGCGACACCGTGCGCACCGGGCGCCGCCAGGCGGGCGTCTTCACCGGCCTGTGGACGGCGGGGGAGACGCTGGGCCTGGCGCTCGGCCCGGGCGTGTACGCGCTGATCCTGCAGTCCTTCGGCTACGTCTCGTCGTCGACCGGTGAGGCCGCGGCCCAGGATTCGACGGCCCGGCTCGGCGTGCTGATCGGGTTCACCGTCGTGCCCGCCCTGTTCGTGGGTGGGGCGATCGCGCTGCTGCGCAGGTACGAGGACTAGCGTCGTGTTCATGATCGAAGCGTTGCCGTCCACCGGGGTGCCCGCCGAACAGGTGCTTGCCGAACTGCGGGAGCTGCGCGCCGCCGACCTGCCCACGCACGGCGGGCGGCTCTTCGCGTACGTCTACGACCCGGCCGTCGCCGGGCTGGACGAGGTGGCGCGGGCCGCGTACGCGATCTCGGCGCACGTCAACGGCCTGGACCCGACCGCCTTCCCGTCCCTGCTGGCGATGGAGAACGCGCTGGTCATGTCGGCCGGGCGGCTGCTCGGCGGCGGGCCCGGCACGACCGCGCCGGAGCTGGTCGGCAGCGTCACGAGCGGCGGCACCGAGTCGCTGATCCTCGCGGTCAAGGCGGCCCGCGACGCGCACCCGGAGATCGACCGGCCCCGGCTGGTGGTCCCGTCGACCGCGCACGCCGCGTTCGCGAAGGCCGCGCACTACCTGCGGGTCGAGCTGGACGTCGTGCCCGTCGGCGCCGACCTGCGTGCCGACCCGGCGGCGATGGCCGCGGCGATCGGCCCGGACACGGTCCTGGTGGCGGCCTCGGCACCCTCGTACGCGCACGGCGTGGTCGACCCGATCGCGGAGATCGCCGCGGCGGCCGCCGGGCGGGGCGTCCGGTTCCACGTCGACGCCTGCTTCGGCGGCTGGGTGCTGCCGTACCTCAAGCGCCTCGGCGCCGACCTGCCGGACTTCGACTTCGCCGTGCCCGGCGTGACCAGCATCTCCGTCGACCTGCACAAGTACGCGTACGCGCCGAAGGGCGTCTCCGTGCTGCTGCACCGCGACGCCGCGCTGCGGATGCCGCAGTACTTCGCGTACGCGGACTGGCCCGGGTACACGATGGTCAACCCGGTCATCTCGTCCACCCGGTCCGGCGGCCCGATCGCCGCCGCCGTCGCCACGCTGCGGCACCTCGGCGACGACGGCTACCTGCGGCTCGCCGGCAAGACCCGCGACGCGGTCGCCGTGCTGGCGTCCGCCGTCGAGGCCACCGACGGGGTCCGCCTCTACGCGCCGGCCGAGACCAGCGTCGTCTGCCTGGCGGCCGAGCCGGACGTCGACCTGTTCGTGCTCGCCGACGAGCTGGCGGCGCGCGGCTGGCACACCCAGCCCCAGCTCGCGTACGGGAGCCTGCCGGCGACCATCCACCTCACGGTGACCGCCGCGGTGGGCGAGACCGTCGCCGAGTTCGCGCCCGATCTGGCCGCCGCGGTGGCCGCGACGCAGGCCCGCGGGCCGGTCGACCTCCCGCCCGAGCTGATCGAGGCGGCCGGTGCGCTGACGCCGGCGATGGTCACGCCTGAGCTGGTGGAGGGCCTGGCCGCGGGCCTCGGGCTGGGCGACGACGTCGGCGGCAGCATGGCCACCGTGAACTCGCTGCTCAACGTCGCGCCGCCCGCGCTGCGCGAGGCCCTGCTGGCCGGCTTCCTGAGCCTGCTCCAGCGGCCGGCCTGGTAGAGGGTAGGTTGACGGCGTGGCCGGTCTGCCAGGAGTGCTCGGGGAACCCATCAAGTTCGTGCTGAACTGGGGACGCCGCTACTCGATGTGGGTGTTCAACTTCGGCCTGGCCTGCTGCGCGATCGAGTTCATCGCGACCAGCATGAGCCGGCACGACTTCATGCGGCTCGGGGTGATCCCGTTCGCGCACGGCCCGCGCCAGGCCGACCTGATGGTGGTCTCCGGCACGGTCACCGACAAGATGGCCCCGGCGATCAAGCGGCTCTACGACCAGATGCCCGAGCCCAAGTACGTGATCTCGTTCGGCTCCTGCTCCAACTGCGGCGGCCCGTACTGGGACTCGTACTCGGTGACCAAGGGCGTCGACCAGCTGATTCCCGTCGACGTCTACGTGCCCGGCTGCCCGCCGCGGCCCGAGGCGCTGCTGCACGGCATCCTGCGCCTGCAGGAGAAGATCGCCGCCGAGCAGTCCGGGCTCGGCGGGGTGCCCCGGCCCGACCCGCTGATCCCCGGCCCGCCGGCCGAGCCGCGCGACGCCGGTTCCCTGACGTCGCCCCTGGTGCGCCCGCCGGCCTGACGTCGACCGCACGGTCTAGTCTGGCGAACCATGAGCGAGAAGAACCGCGCCGACTTCATCATCGACGTGCTGACCAGGGAATTCGGCGAGCTGATGGCGCTGGACCCGGCCGCCTTCCGGCGCAAGTTCCGCAAGATGGCGGCCTCGCCGTTCGCGTTCTACCGGGGCAGCGCCTCGCTCTTCTACGCCGACCAGGCGGGCGCCTACCGCGACGACAGCTTCCTCAACGAGCGCACCAGCCGGGTGTGGATGCACGGCGACCTGCACGCGGAGAACTTCGGCACCTACATGAACTCGTCCGGCGTGCTGGTCTTCAACGTCAACGACTTCGACGAGGCGTACGTCGGCCCGTTCATCTGGGACCTCAAGCGGTTCAGCGCGAGCGTCGCGCTCATCGGCTACAGCAAGGCCCTCTCCGATGACGTGATCAGCGGCCTGGTCACCGCGTTCGCGAACGGCTACCTGGCCGAGTTGCGGGCGATCGCGGCCGGCGGCGACGACGCGATCGGCTCGATCACCCTGGACAACGCCGACGGCGTGCTGCGCCGGGTGCTGCAGGAGGCCCGGCTCAACACCCGCGTCGGCCTGCTCGCCGGGCAGACCACGATCGACGACTACGAGCGGCGCTTCTCGCTCGGCGACGGCGTCTACGACGTCGACGAGGCCACCGCCGCGACGGTCACCGCCGCCTTCGAGCAGTACCTGGGCACGCTGCCGGCCCAGGCCGCCCCGGTGTCGACGAACATCAAGGACATCAAGCTGCGCAAGGGCGTCGGCATCGGCTCGGCCGGGCTGCCGTCCTACAACATGCTGCTCGAGGGCAACACCCAGGCGCTCGAGAACGACGTGATCATCTACATGAAGCAGGCGCAGGTGCCCGCCGTCGCCCGCTGGATCGACGACGAGCGGGTCCGCTCGTACTTCGCGCACCAGGGCCACCGCACCGCCGAGTCGCAGCGCGCCCTGCAGGCGCACGCCGACCCGTGGCTCGGCTACACCGAGCTCGGCGGCGTGGGCCAGCTGGTCGCCGAGGTCTCGCCGTACGCGGCCGACCTGGACTGGGCCGACGTCAACGAGCCCGAGGAGCTGACCGGCGTCGTCACCGACCTGGGCCGCGCGGTGGCCCGGATGCACTCGGTCGCCGACGACGAGTCCAGCCACGACCTGGTCGACTTCTCCACCGAGGAGGCCATCGTGGCCGAGGTCGACAAGGACGAGGCCGGCTTCGTCGCGCTGCTCGTCGACTTCGCCCACAAGTACGGCGACCAGGCCCGCGACGACCACCAGGACTTCGTCGACCTGTTCCGCAACGGCCGGCTCCCGGGCCTGTAGGGGCTCAGGCGGGGACGACCTCGTAGGCCAGGCCGGCGTGGTTCCGGGCCGCCTGGTCCGGTATCGCGACGAGCACCAGGGTGGTGCCCTTCGGCAGCGTGTAGATCTCCTCGCCCTGGAGGCGGGTGGCCGCCTCCTGGCACGGGATCTCGCCCGACGTCAGCGCGTAGTGGTCCTCGGTCGCCAGGCCGCCCGGGGGCACCGCCGCCACGGTCAGGTCCACCGTGCCGGGTCCGGCGCAGACGATCCTGAGCTGGAAGTCGCCGGGCGTGGCGTAGCCCGTGGTCAGCTGGAACCGCATCTGCTCGGTCGTCACGCGCACCGGTGCCACCATCTGGTTCGCCGTGAGCAGGTCCGCCGCCCGGTTCGCGTTCCCGGTCGACTCCTCGGACGCGACGGCGCCGTCGTCGTGGAGCGCGTCGGTGCCGGGCGGGTAGTTCGCGGTTCCGTCGCCGTCGCCGAGCTCCAGCGCGAACCCGGCGTTGCCCGCCGCCCGCGGGTCGCCGGTGGCCGTGATGACCACCGGATTGCTGTCCCTGATGCGGAAGGTCATGACCGCGACGACCGGACTCTCGGCGCAGGAGACGGTGTGGCGGCCGTACACCGCCGACTCGGCGGCGCTGCGGGTCTGCTCGATGTCGAACACGATGGTTCCGGCGCCGGCGCAGGTCACCGCGAGCGTGTACCCGCCCGGCCGCAGGCCGGCGAAGGTCACCGTCTTTTCGGTCTCGACGGGCCCGGTCGTCAACCGGCCCGCCAGCTTCGGCAACTGGTCGTCCAGTGCCAGCCGCGCGGAGCCGACCAGGGCGGCCATCCGCTCGGCGGCCGACACCGGCGGCGGCTCGGCGTGCGGCAGCCGGGTCGCGACCAGGCCGCCGGCGACGGCGAGCGCGACCGTGGCGGCGGCGAC
>NZ_JBEZXZ010000243.1:0-12447 GCF_040638275.1 Actinoplanes sp. NPDC026623
GCGGGTCCGCGACCGGGGCCGGGACCGGGTCCGGGGCCGCGACCGGGTCCGGGGCCGCCGGCCCGGGAGCCGTCCGGCCCCGCCGGGCCAGCGCCGGGACCCGCCTCGCCGGCCTGGTCAGCGCCAGGGACAGGGCGGCCTCCGCCATCCTCGTCGTGGAGGTGGACGCGTTCGCGGCCAGCATCTCCGCCGTCACGATCGGCAACTCGATCGTCGGCTCCTCCTCCGGCAGCGGGGTGCCGGGCTCGGGCCAGTCGGGCGGTGGCGACGGGTCGCCGGGGATTCCGTGCATGGTCTACCTCCATGTCGGTGCCACCGACCGGTACGCAGCGCGGCCCCCCGCGGATCGGAAAGACCACAAAACTTGCGTGGGACGCAATCTTGCGTCACACGCAAATATCGCTATGGTGGGTCCATGGGGCTCCGTGAGCGCAAGAAGGCCGAGACGCGCAGCGCGCTCAGTTGGGCCGCGATCCGCCTGACCGCCGAGCGCGGTTTCGACAACGTCAGGGTGGAGGACATCGCCGACGCCGCCGGCGTCTCACCCCGCACGTTCAACAACTACTTCTCCAGCAAGGCCGAGGCCATCGTGTCCCGCCACCTCGACCGCTTCCACCGCGCCGCCGACGAACTGCGGGCGCGCCCCGACGGCGAACCGCTCTGGGAGTCGATCACCGAAGTCGCGCTGAGCCAGGTCGAGCCGGGCGCCGAGGTGCTGGCCCATCCGATCGCCGACCGCGGCGCCTGGGTCGTCGGCGTGCGGGCCATGGTCGCCGAGCCGGCCCTGCAGGGCGAGTGGCTGCGCGCCGCGGCGCGGGCCGAGGCGGAGTTCGCGGCCGCGGTGGCACAGCGCACCGGCACCGACCTCGAGAAGGACATCTATCCCCACCTCGTGGCCGCCGCCGTGACGGCCGCGACCAACGTCGCGCAGGCCCAGTTCCTGCGCGGCGACGGCACCGCGTCCATGCGGGACCTGCTCTCCGAGGCGCTCGTCCGGATCACCTCCGGGCTGCCGACCCCCTAGACAACCCCGGAGCCATCGACAGCCCGGCGCGGCCGGGCCGATCGCCCGTACCCGAAAGAGGGTTTCACCATGATCGATGTCGTCATCGCCGGCGGCGGGCCCAACGGCCTCATGCTCGCCTGCGAGCTTGCCCTGGCCGGGGTCCGTCCGGTGGTCCTCGAGAAGCTGACCACGCCCACCACCGAACAGCGGGCCAACGGCCTGGTCGGTCAGGTCGTGCGCATGCTCGACCGCCGCGGGCTCTACGAACGCCTCGCCGGCGCTCCCGGGCCGCCGCGGCCCACACCCCAGTTCATGTTCGGCGCGTTCCCGCTGCCGCTGCACGACCTGCCGGACAACCCGCTGTACGGGCTGATGGTGCCGCAACGCCGGATCGAGGAGATGCTCGCCGAACGCGCCGCCGAACTCGGCGTCGAGATCCGGCGCGGGCACGAGGTGCTCGGCCTCACCCAGGACGAGAAGTCGGTGACGGTCGAGATCGCCGGCCGGGAGCCGATCGAGGCGTCCTATCTGGTCGGAGCCGACGGCGGGCGCAGCCGGGTCCGCAAGTTCGCACGAATCGACTTTCCGGGCGTCACCACCGACGACACCGTCTCGCGCACCGGGCACGTCAGCCTGCCGGCGGACATGATCGACCCGCACGGCGCGCTGCTGGTGCCCGGATTCGGCGCGCTGCCGCCGTTCCAGCACACCCGCACGGAGCGCGGCCTGATCGTGTGGGCGCCGTTCCCGGGCCGGGCCCCGCTGCTCAGCGTGGCGGAGCGGGACCAGCCCGGCGACGACGACGCGATGACCCTGGGCGAGCTGCGCGCCGCCGCCGCCCGGGTGCTCGGCGCCGACCTGCCGATCGCCCCGCCCACCGGCGCCGGGCCGCACCTGGTGCGCCGGACGGTGGGCGGCAACACCCGCCTGGCCGACCGCTACCGGGCCGGCCGGGTGCTGCTGGTCGGCGACGCCGCGCACGTGCACTCCGCGATCGGCGGCCCCGGGCTCAACCTCGGCCTGCAGGACGCGATCAACCTCGGCTGGAAGCTGGCCGCCGAGGTGCACGGCCGGGCGCCGGAGGGGCTGCTGGACACGTACGAGTCGGAGCGGCGGCCGGTCGGCGAACGGGTCAACATGCACACCCGCGCGCAGTCCGTGCTGGTCGGCCCCGGCGGCGACATCACCGCGCTGCGGCAGTTGTTCGGCGAGCTGCTCGAATCGCCGCACGCCCGGGCGCGGATCGCCGCCCTGCTCTCGGGCGCCGACATCGTCTACGACATGGGCGCCGCGACCGGGCCGCACGTCGGCCGCTGGGCTCCGGACCTGCCGGGCCTGACCGAGCTGACCCGTACCGGGCGGCCGCTGCTGCTCGACCCCACCGGCCGGCTCGACGCCGGTGCCTGGGCCGACCGGGTGGACGTCGTCCGTACCGAGGGGGCCGGCACCGCGCTGCTGCTGCGCCCGGACTGCTACGTCGCCTGGGAGGGCACCGACGACGACGGGCTCGAGGCGGCGCTGACCGCCTGGTTCGGCGCGCCGTAAGCCCGGCCCGCCGCGCGTGCCGGGCGCGGGGATGTCGCAGGGTGCGGCTAATCTGCCGCAATGGACGACCTGGAGGCCCGGCTGGCGCGACTGACCTTCGCGGACCTCACGCAGGACGAGGTGACCGCCCGGATCATCGACGCGGTGGCGGCCTGGGGCGACGAGCAGGGCTGGCGGGTCTACCGCCGCGCACCCAGCGTCGTCACCCTGCCGCCGCCGATGGACAAGCAGCACTCGGTGCTCGACGTCGCGCTGGCCCGGCCGGGCGCGCCCCCGGTGGTGGTCGAGGTCGACCACACCGATCGCAAGCGCACGATCAGCAAGCTGGCGGCCGAGGCGCAGGCGGGCCGGGTGGCCGTCTGGATCCGCTGGGGCCCGGGCCGCTTCACCGAGCCGCCCGCCCCGATCCGCATGATCGCCCTCCCGGTGACCCGCCGGCGCGGCCGCTACTCCCGCAGCACCGAGCCGGACCGCCCCGCGCCCGCCCACTCGGCCGCGGCCGCCGCGGCGGCCGAGGTCACCGAGCTTCCGCTGCCGGATCAGGACGTGTTCTGAGCTGCCCGGATCCGATTGTGAGCGGCGCCGGGGCGGCGTAGCGTTCAGAGAGTTCCCGTGACCGGGAGGTGACCGATATGCGGTCCTTCGTAATGGGCCTGATGACTCTTCCCCTGCCCGTCCCGGGCGTGCACCGCCCGCTGTTCCCGCGCGGCAAGCTGGCGGTGTGCCAGGCCGAGGGCTGCTCGTGGCGCAACTTCCTGCACGACCTGACGCCGGAGACGACGTGCCGGCGGCATCCCGGCCAGACGGACTTCGTGCCGGACGGGACCAAGCTGCGGGTGCGCTGCTTCCACGAGGGCTGCCTGCAGGATTCCGTGGTGGTCACCTACTGGCGCACCATGCACCACGCGGAAAATTTCCAGTGCCCGACGCACCTCGTCCAGGGCTGACCCCGCAGCACGTGGGGGTGATGGCGGCCTCCCGGCCGCCGGCTCGCCGGTACTGCCGTCAGCCGCGGCCGGGGCCGGTCGAACTGCACGGCCGGCCCTTCCCGGCGGCGTCGCCACAGGACGAGGTCAGGACCGGGTGCGACCCTTCAGATGCCGGCCCATGGCCCGGGCGATCTCCCGGTTGGCGTCGCGCTCGGCGAGCGACTGGCGCTTGTCGTACTCCTTCTTGCCCCGCGCCAGGGCGAGCTCCACCTTCGCCCACCCGTCGTTGAAGTACAGCGACAGCGGCACCAGGGCGTTGCCGGGCTCGCGCAGCTTGTCGAGAATCCGGGCGATCTCCACCCGGTGCAGCAGCAGTTTGCGGGTCCGCCGCGGGGCGTGATTGGTCCACGAGCCGAAGCCGTACTCCGCGATGTGCAGGTTGTAGAGCATCAGCTCGCCCTCGTGCTCCTGGGCGAACGCGTCCACGATCGACGCGTAGCCCGCACGCAGCGACTTCACCTCGGTGCCGGCGAGCACCAGGCCAGCCTCGTACGTCTTCAGGATCGCGTAGTCGTGCCGCGCCTTCTTGTTCGACGCGATGACCTTGCGTCCGGTCTCCCTGGCCGTGACAGCCCCCTCGTCGTCAGCCGAGCCTCTTGCCGTCCATCCTCGCAAACCGGCCGGCCGGGTGTTGCACCCTCCTGCCCGATCGACGACTGCCGCTGCGCCTGGGATCGCCCATCAGCCGAGGAGCGTCTCGGTGATCTGCCGGGTGGTCTGTGCGGCCACCCGCGCATCCGTGGCGGCGTAGGAGCAGTAGGCGTTCAGGCCGGTGGTGAGCGCCCACCCACGGCCCCGGGCCCACATCGCGTCGTCCACGCCGAGCGCGGCGCGGAAGGCGGCGCGCGTGGTGCGCGACATCAGGGTGAAGGCGATGGTCATGTCCCGCGCCGGATCCCCGGCACCGAGCCCGCCGAAGTCGATCACGGCGCTGACCCGGCCGTTCACGGTCAGGATGTTGCCGGTGTGCAAGTCGCCGTGGAACCAGACCGGCGGGCGGTCCCAGCCCGGTGCGCTCAGCGCCGCCTCCCACACCGCTCTCAAGGCCGCCGCGTCGAAGACCCCGGCAACCCGCGCGATCGCGGCACGCGTCGCATCGTCCCGGTCGGCCAGGTCCCGGCCGTCGCCCCGCGGCGCATCATGGATCGGGAGCCGCTGAAGTGCGCCGAGAAATCCGGCCAGAGCGAGGGCGGCCTCCCGCGACTGCGCCAGGGCGTCCGCGGTCGCCACCTCGCCGTCAAGCCACCGGGAGATCGCCCAGGACCACGGGTACCCGAAGCCCGGCCGTCCCACCGCGACCGGTACCGGGATGGCCAGCGGCAGGTGCGGGGCCAGTCGCGGCAGCCACCGACTCTCCTTCTCGGCCTGACCGAGGGCGTCGGCGTGCCGGGGCAACCGGACCGCGAGTCCCTCGCCGAGCCGGTGGATGACGTGGTCGGAGCCGCCCGGCTCCGCCAGGTGCAGCGGCAACCCGGCCCAGCGCGGAAACTGCGACTCGATCAGCCGCTCGACGAGCACGCGGTCGATACGAGGTCGGGCAATCACCATGGCGCTCCCGTCGAAAGTGGTCCTGACCATGAGAGCTCACGACCGATCACCTGTCGATCGGTTTCCCGCACCGGCAGGACGCGTGTGGTGTGCCGTCATGGTGAGGTCGGCGGCGGGCCGCCCATCGACGCGCGGAACAACGGTGTGCGGTGGACATTGACGGCTACGGCACTATGACGGCGTGCTTCACCGACGAGATCTCGACCGGCTCGCCGCGGCGTGGCGGGCTCAGGGCGCGCCGACGCCCGGCTCGCTCGCGCCCGGCCTGAGTGAGGCGGAGCTGGATGCCTACGCCGCCGAGCTGGGCTTCGGCCTGCCGGGTGACCTACGCGTCTGGTGGGGGTGGCACAACGGCGCGGTCGACGGGGTGTCCAGCCTGGGCGCCGCGGTCGGGGTCACGTGGTACCTGATGTCGCTGCCGGAGGCCCTTGAGGAACGCGCCCGGCGCCTGGCCTGGAACAACCCGGCCGAGTTCCCCGACGACGCGGAGGACTGGCAGGGCCAGTGGGCACCGTGGTGGCTGCCCGTCGTGACGTTCGACGCCGCCTGTCTCTTCGCCGACCTCCGGGCACCGGCCCCGGACGGCAGCGTGCCGGTGCACGTCTGGTCCGAGGTGCCGGACGCCGTGTTCGAGGTGCTGGCGCCGAGCTGGGCCGACGTCGTCAACGGGTGGGCACAGGGCATCGAGCAGGGGCACTTGCGGTATTCGACCGCGGACGGGCAATGGGACGTACCGGGCTGGGTTCCGCCGCAGCTGCGGCCTTTCACCTGACCGGAGCCGCCGCCCCGGCCGCACAGCGGATCCGGTCGTGCCCGCGTCAAGGGGACAGAGACCTTTTCGCACAGGAGGCCGGATGCTTTTCGAGGAGTTCGCGGCGGCGCGGTCACCCGCCCTGCTGCGGTACGCCACGCTGCTCAGCCACGATCCGGAACAGGCCCGGGACCTCGTCCAGGAGGTACTGACCCGGGCCCTGGTCAAGTGGAACCGCGTCGAGCGGGTGGACGAGCCGTACGCGTACGTGCGCCGCATGCTCACCAACGAGTACCTGTCCTGGCGGCGCCGGCGGCGGGTGGCCACCGTGCCGCTCACCGGCGCCCACGAGCGGGCCGCCGAGCCACGGCCCGAACCCGGGGACGACCTGTGGAACCTGCTGGCCGAGCTTCCTCGCCAGCAGCGGGTGGTGCTGGTGCTCCGCTACTACGAGGGCCTGACCGACAACGAGATCGCCGACGTGATGCGCTGCCGGGCGTCGACGGTCCGCGCGTACGCCAGCCGCGCCCTGGCCACCCTGCGCGTGGAGATCACCACCGAGACGGTCCGGAGCCACCAGGAGGCACAGCTGTGAACACCGTTGATGACCTGCGCCGGACCCTGGAGGAACAGGCCGGCCGGGCGCCGGACGCGCGCGGACTGGTCGAACAGGCCCGTGCCGGAGCGGCCCGGATCCGCAGGCGGCGCCGGGTGACCGCCGCGGCCGGTACCGCCGCCGCGGTCCTGGTGTCGGCCCTGGTCGTGCCGTTCGCCGTAGGTCACGAGTCCGCGCCACCGGTCCCGCCGGTGGCACCGTCGGCACCAGCCGTCCCGGCCGCCCCGCGCCGGGGATCGGACCTGACCGTGGGTTTCGCCGCGGGCAAGGGACTGACGGTCTCGGCGTACTTCCTCGACACCGTCGGCCAGAATCTGGTGGCCGTCCGGGACGACGGGATGACGTACAACCTGGACGTCGCCAACCCCGGGACCTTCGGGCGCGGACCGAGCAAGGGGTCGGTGCGGGTCCGCGTGGGTGACCGGAACGGGTGGTACCTGGCCCGGCCGGCGCCGCGCTGGATGTACTCGAAGCCCACCACGGAGCACCTCCTGACCTGGGAGACGCGGGACGGCTTCGGGGTGACCCTCGGCAGCGTGTCCGGCAAGGCGGACCTGCTCGCGACCGCGCGGGCGATCCGGTTCGTCCGGCCCACCCCGCCGAGTGGTCCGCTGCAGCTGGGCTGGGTGCCGGACGGGCTGGTCCCGATCTCCGTCGAGGTCCGCAACGACAAAAGGACCGAGAGCATCCTGCTGTCTCCGCCCGTCAAGAAGTCCGCGGGGGACACCGGCATCTCGGTGCGCCTGGAGTCCACGTCGCCAAGCTGGCTCGCCCGCTGGACCGGGGGGACGCCGCCGACGCACACCATCGCCGGTCACCAGGCGTGGTACCAGGAGTTTCCGCTCGCCCCCGACGGGGCCCCGCGAGCCACCCTTGTGGTCACGGCCGGCGAATGCGGGATCAACATCCAGGCCACCGGCCCGACCAGCTTCGCGGATCTCGAGCGGCTGGCCGGGGCGGCCACGATCGGCAGTTGCACCGGTCGGGAGGGCTGGGGACCGGTCGTGCCCAAGGTGTGATGCTCGACCTCTGCCTTGACGCGATGGCCGTGCCGGTCCGGGGAACGGGGCGGCTGGTCAGCCGGTGGGGGCGACCAGGTTCTTGCCGGTCGCCACGTCGAAGACCTGGATCTTCGAGGTGTCGTACCAGATCCGGGCCGTCCGGCCGCGCTGGACGTTCGCCGCGGCGTCCAGGCGGGCCGTTACGTCGACTCCTCCGCTGCGCAGGTCGTTGCCGGTGTCCTTGGCCAGGTCGTCGAGGTCCTTGGAGTGGGCACCCTCGCCCTTGATCGTGAAGTAGGCGTAGACGTCCGAACCCATCGCCTCCACGATGTCGACCGGGGCGTCGAACGTCGCGCCCGGCTTGTCGCCGACCAGGGCGGCGTCCTCGAAGTGTTCCGGGCGCAGCCCGACGATGACCTCGCGGTCCCCGGCGGCGCCCCCGCCCAGGGCCTGGCGGACCTGGTCCGGCAGTTTTGCCTCGCCGAGGGCGGTCACGACGGTGTCCCCGCGGAGCCTGCCGGGGAAGAAGTTCATCGACGGGCTGCCGATGAAGCCGGCCACGAACAGGTTGGCCGGGTGGGCGTACAGGTGGGCGGGTGCGCCGACCTGTTGGACGACGCCGCCGCGCATGACAACCACGCGGTCGCCGAGGGTCATCGCCTCGGTCTGGTCGTGGGTCACGTAGAGGGTCGTCGTGGCGAGGTTCTTCTGGATCCGGGCGATCTGGGTGCGCATCTGGACGCGCAGCTTGGCGTCCAGGTTCGACAGCGGCTCGTCCATGAGGAACGCCTTCGGCGACCGGACGATGGCCCGGCCCATCGCGACCCGCTGGCGCTGCCCGCCGGACAGGTTGGCGGGCTTGCGGTCCAGGTGCTGGCTCAGCTCCAGCATCTCCGCGGCCTGCGCGACCTTCTTCTTGATCGTCTCCTTGTCCAGGCCGGCGAGCCGGAGCGGGAAGCCCATGTTCTCGCCGACCGTCATGTGCGGGTAGAGCGCGTAGGACTGGAACACCATGGCGATGTCGCGGTCCTTCGGCGCCTTGTCGTTGACCACCTGGCCGTCGATGATCAGCTTGCCGGCGGTGATGTCCTCCAGGCCGGCGACCATGTTCAGCGTGGTCGACTTTCCGCAGCCGGACGGGCCGACCAGGATGATGAACTCGCCGTCGGCGATCTCGAGGTTGAAGTCGTCCACTGCCAGGGCGCCGTCGGGATAACGCTTGACCACACGTTCCAGAACGATTTCGGCCATGTCAGCTCCTCCGGTATGGGTGCGGATGGTAGGGGTCAGCCCTTGACGGCGCCCGAGGTCAGCCCCGCGACGATCCGCCGCTGGAACACCAGCACGAAGATCACGATGGGGATGGTGATGACCACGGCGGCGGCCGCGATCGGTCCGGTCGGCTTCTCGAACGTGGTGGCGCCGGTGAAGTAGCTCATCGCGGCCGGTACGGTGCGCGCGTTCGAGGTCGAGGTGAGCGAGAGGGCGAACAGGAAGTCGTTCCAGCAGGAGATGAAGACCAGGATGGCCGTGGTGAAGATGCCGGGCATGGCCAGCGGGGTGATGACCTGCCGGAACGCCTGGTACGGCGACGCGCCGTCCATCTTCGCCGCCTTCTCCAGGTCCCACGGGATCTCGCGGAAGAACGCCGACAGCGTGTAGATCGCCAGCGGCAGCGCGAAGGCGATGTACGGGATGATCAGGCCGGCCCAGGTGTCGAACAGCCCGATCGTCGTCTCGATCTTGAATAGCGGCGTGACCAGGGCGATCTGCGGGAACATCGAGACGAGCAGCGCCGTCGCCACGATCGTCCGCTTGCCCGGGAAGTCGAGGCGGGCGATGGCGTACGCGGCCATCGTGCCGAACGCGATGGCGATCGCCGTGGCGATGATGCAGATGCCGATCGAGTTGAGCAGGGCCCGGAGGAAGTCCGAGTTGTTGAAGATCAGCGAGTAGTTGTCGTCGCTCGGCGAGGTGGGGAAGTATTTTCCGTCGTTGAGCGTCGCGTCGTTCTTCACCGACAGCGACAGGATCCACACCACCGGGACGAACGCGTAGAGCAGGACGATCGCGTTGACGCCCCACCACATCAGCTTGCGGTTCGTGGTCTCAGGCTGCATGACTACCGCCTCCCTCCAGCGTCGGATCCGGGCGCGGCCGCCCCGAAGAGCTTGATGAACAGGAAGGCGATGATCCCGGTGGTGATGAAGATCAGCACCGACATCGCCGACCCGATGCCGAGGTTCAGCCCCCGGATCAGGTTGCTGTAGGCCACCATCGACACCGAGCTGGTCTTGTTCGACCCGCTGGTGAGCACGAAGATGTTGTCGAACACCCGGAACGCGTCAAGGGTGCGGAACAGCAGCGCCACCAGGATGGCCGGCTTGATCAGCGGCACGGTCACCATCCAGAACCGCTTCCACGCGTTCGCGCCGTCCATCGAGGCGGCCTTGAGCAGGTCCTCGGGCACCAGGGCCAGGCCGGCCATCAGGAGCAGGGCCATGAACGGGACCGTCTTCCAGACCTCGGCCAGGATGATGATCCCGAGCGACGGCCAGAACTCGGTGAGCGGCGCCGAATCGCCGCCCGCGAGCCAGCCGATGCCCTGGGTCCAGGCGAAGCGCCAGGAGAACGCCGCGACCACTGTCACGATCGCGTACGGGACCAGCGCCGAGGTGCGCACCAGCCCGCGCCCCACGATCGTGCGGTGCATGACGATCGCCAGCAGCATCCCCAGTGCCAGCTCGAAGGTCGCGCCGACGATCGTGATCAGCATGGTGACGCCGAACGCGGTCCACCAGATGGGGCTGGAGAGAACGGTGATGTAGTTGTCGAACCAGATGAACTGGTTGGCGTCCGGCCGGCGGAGGTCGGCCTTGTTCAGCGAGAGCCAGAACGCGTACAGGATCGGATAGGCCGCCACCGCGAGCATGATCACCACGGCGGGACCGGCCAGCATCAGGCCGAGCTTGCGTTCGGCCTTCTTGGCGTCGGTGTATCGCCGGCGGGCGATCTCGGTGGTGCCGTCGTCGATCTGTTCCTCGGCCGCCTCTGCGGCCGCCGCGGTCGGGATGGTGGTCATGGCACGATCCCCTTGCCGTCGATGGCGTCCTGGATGGAGTCGCGCAGCTTGTCGGCCGCCGCCTGCGGGTCGATCTTCTGCGGGGGCGAGAGGCTGGTCGACACGAGCGTCGAGATGTTCTGGTACACCGGCGAGACCGGCCGCGGCACGGCGGCCTTCAGCTCGGTCATCATGACCTCGGCCATCGGGTACGCCTCCTTGAATTTCGGCAGCTCGAAGACGGTGGCCAGGGCCGGAACGTCACCGGCGTCGAGCGCGGCGCTGAGCGCGTTCTTGGAGTTGCGCAGGCACATCGCGGCCTCGAACGACTCGTCCGGATGCTTGCTGAAGGCGCTGATGGCGTAGTTCATCCCGCCGAGCGTCACCTTCGGCGCGCCGCCGTCCACCGAGGGGTACGGCGCGTAGCCGAGATCGTCGACCAGCCCCGGGTTCGCCTCGCGCATGGAGCTGAGCACGTAGGGCCAGTTGAGCGAGAAGGCGGAGCGCCCGGCCTGCAGGTCCGCGAAGACCTCGGGCTCCTGCGCGTTCGACAGCGACGGGCTGGTGACGCCGGAGGTGGCGAGCCTGCGCATGAGGGTCAGCGCCTGCACGGTCTTGTCGTCGATGGTGGGCTTCGAGCTGTCCTCGTTGACAAGCGTCCCGCCGTACGCGGTGATCAGGTTGTTGATGTTCACCACGTATCCCTCGTACTGGGCCGCGGTGAGGCCGATCTCGTAGGGCTTGCCCTGTGTCTTGAGCTGCTGGGCCATCGAGATCATCTCGTCGAACGTCTTGGGCGGCGTCGGCACCAGCGACTTCCGGTACCACAGCAGCTGGACGTTGGTCGTGCGCGGGATGCCGTAGAGCTTGCCCTTCCAGGTGGCCGTGTCGATCGGCGGCTGGAGGGTGTCCTTCGTCGCCTGGGCCTTCTGGTCCCCGGTCAGTTCCCGGATCCACTTGGCCTCGGCGAACTCGGCGGTCCAGGTCACGTCCATGCCGAGCAGGTCCATGCCGGCGTCCTTGGCGGCGAGCCGGCGCACGAACTGATCGCGCTGGCCGTCGGCGTCGCTGGGCAACAGGTTGCCGACGATGGTGTAGCGGCCGGCCGCCTGCTGATTGCAGTCGGCCAGGATCTTGTCGAAGCCGACCCCGCTCGCCCCGCCGTAGAGGTTGACCACCGTGCCCTCGGGGCCGCTGGAGCAGGCCGCGACCGAGGTCAGCAGCGCCAGGACGCCGATCGCCGATGCCAGCCGTGATGGTCGCCGGAACACCGGCGGTCGTTGAATCATCATCGATCCTCCGTTCGGGCGAACTGCCGGCAGTTGTGGCCCAATTCACAGCCCTGACGTCGACATTGCCAGACATCCGGTACCGGCGCACCCGCTGGAGCCCTGATTCTGGTATTGCGGTGGTGACTGGGCGTCCGCTCACACTGTGTCGATTTAGCAGCCGGCATCCCGGCGCCTCGGCGGGTTGCTCGGCAAGATGGACCGGGTGGCCGCCGGCCGGCGCGGCCGGGCGCACGAGAGGACGCAAAAATGATCTTCATTACCGCAAAGTTCCTGATCAAGGCGGAGGACGCCGACCGCTGGCCGCAGATCGCGAACGCCTTCACGGCCGCGACCCGCGCCGAGCCGGGCTGCCTGTGGTTCGACTGGTCCCGCAGCATCGACAACCCGCACGAGTACGTCCTGGTGGAGGCGTTCCGCGACGGCGCGGCAGGCGCGGCACACGTCGGCTCGGCGCACTTCAAGCAGGCCCAGCAGGACCTGCCCGCCCACCTGGCCGCGACGCCGAAGATCATCAGTCAGGCGATCGACCAGGACGACTGGTCGGAGCTCGGCGAGATGGCGGTGCCGGGCGAATGACGCGCCGCGGCCAGGTGGGCGGGCAGGTCCTGCTGGGCCTGCTTGAAGAGCGCCGAGCCGAG
>NZ_JBEZXZ010000244.1:0-12194 GCF_040638275.1 Actinoplanes sp. NPDC026623
GCGCCGCCGGCACGAAGGTGAGGGCCGGCGTGGCCGACTAGATCATGAGCCGGATCATCGCCGGCTTCTTCGAGCTCGCCCACGCCGTGCAGCACACCACCGGCCAGGCGTTCGTCATGGCCTTCCAGGCCGGCGGCGCGCACGCGCAGGATCGCGGCCTGGAGGCCGTCGCGGTCGCCCTCGCCGAGTCGACCCGGATCCCGGCCACCGCGATCTGGGGCAAGCCGCAGCGCGGCACCGACCCGCTGCGCCTGGCCAAGACCAGCACCGTCGTCGGCCGCGGCGTCGCGCTCATGATCGGCTGCAACACGTTCCCCACCTGGAACGGCTACCCCGGCCTGTTCGCGAGCCTGGTCACCGGCAACGCCGTGATCGTCAAGCCGCACCCCGGCGCCGTCCTGCCGCTGGCCATCACCGTGCAGATCGCCCGCGAGGTGCTCAGCGAGGCCGGCCAGGACCCCAACCTGGTGACGCTCGCGGTCGAGGAGCCCGGCGACGGCATCGCCGCCACCCTCGCCACCCACCGCGACGTGCGCATCGTCGACTTCACCGGCTCCAGCGAGTTCGGCAACTGGCTCGAGGCCAACGCCCGCCAGGCGGTCGTCTACACCGAGAAGGCGGGGCTCAACACGGTCATCGTCGACTCGACCGACGACTACCAGGGGATGCTGCGCAACCTGGCGTTCTCCCTCTCGCTCTACAGCGGCCAGATGTGCACCACGCCGCAGAACTTCCTCGTGCCGGCCACCGGCATCTCCACCGACGCCGGCCACCGCAGCGCCGACGAGTTCGGCGCCGACCTCGCGGTCGCGCTCGACAAGCTGCTCGGCGACCCCAAGCGGGCGGCCGGCACGCTCGGCGCGATCGTCAACGACGGCGTGCTCGCCCGGCTGGCCGAGGCCGGCGGCACACCCGGCGTCATCCGGGCGTCCGCGCCGGTCGCCGACGAGCAGTTCCCGGACGCCACCATCCGCACGCCGGTCGTGCTGCGCATCGACGCCGCCGACGAGAAGGCATACACCCGCGAGTGGTTCGGGCCGATCTCCTTCGTCATCGCCACCGAGTCCACCCGGCACAGCCTCGACGTCTTCACCGAGACCGTCCGGGACCACGGCGCGCTGACGGCGTCGGTCTACTCGACCTCGCCCGAGGTGCTCGCCGCGGCCCGCGAGGCCGCGCTCGACGCCGGCGTGCACCTGTCGCAGAACCTCACCGGCGGCGTCTTCGTCAACCAGACCGCCGCGTTCAGCGACCTGCACGGCACCCCGGCCAACCCGGCCGCGACCGCGTCGCTGAGCGACTCCCACTTCGTCACCGGCCGCTACTTCACGCTGCAGTCGCGCCACCACGTCACGGAGCAGGACAATGCCTGAGGCCTACCTGGTCGGCGGCGTCCGCACCCCGCAGGGCAGGTATGGCGGCGCGCTCGCCGGCGTGCGGCCCGACGACCTGGCCGGGCTCGTGGTGCGCGCCGCGGTCGGCCGCGCCGCGGTGCCCGGCGAGGCGATCGACGAGGTGATCCTCGGCGCGGCGAACCAGGCCGGCGAGGACAACCGCAACGTCGCCCGGATGGCCGTGCTGCTCGCGGGCCTGCCCGACGCCGTGCCCGGCTACACCGTCAACCGCCTCTGCGCCAGCGGCCTGACCGCGATCGTGTCCGCCGCCCAGGCGGTGCGCAGCGGCGAGGCCGACCTGATCGTGGCCGGCGGCGTCGAGTCCATGACCCGCGCGCCGTGGGTCATGGCCAAGCCCGGCACCCCGTGGGCGCGCCCCGGCGAGGTCGTGGACTCGTCGCTGGGCTGGCGCTTCACCAACCCGGCGTTCGCCGCGCACGACCGGGTGGCCGGCGCCGGCCCCGAGGACCGCCGGGTCACCCTGGCAATGGGGGAGACGGCCGAGGAGGTCGCCGCCCTCGACAAGATCACCCGCGCGGAGAGCGACGCGTTCGCGCTGCGCAGCCACGAGCGGGCCCTCGCGGCCATCGACGCGGGCCGCTTCGACGCCGAGATCACCCCGGTCCCGGTCAAGGACGGCCAGTTCGGCACCGACGAGATTCCGCGGCGCGGCGGCAGCCTCGAGCGGCTGGCCGGGCTGCGGCCGGTCTTCCGCGACGGCGGCGTGGTCACCGCCGCGTCGTCGTCGCCGCTGTCCGACGGCGCCGCCGCCGTCGTGGTGGCGAGCGAGGCGGCCGTCAAGCGCTACGGCCTGACCCCGCGCGCCCGCATCGTCACCTCGGCGAGCGCCGGGGTGCCGCCGCAGCTCATGGGCCTCGGCCCGGTACCCGCCACCGAGAAGGCCCTCGCCCGGGCCGGCTGGGGCGTCGGCGACCTCGACTCCGTCGAGCTCAACGAGGCGTTCGCGGTGCAGTCCCTGGCCGTCATCCGCCGGCTCAAGCTGGACGAGGAGCGGGTCAACGCCGACGGCGGCGCCATCGCGCTGGGCCACCCGCTCGGCTGCTCCGGCGCCCGCCTCACCGTCACCCTGCTCGGCCGGATGGAGCGCGAGGACGCCCGCCGCGGCCTCGCCACCCTCTGCGTCGGCGTCGGCCAGGGCGTCGCGATGCTCGTGGAGCGCGTCTGATGGCGCCGTACGACACCATCAAGGTGGACGAGCTGGACGACCGGGTCGTGGTGACGCTGCACCGGCCGCAGTCCCGCAACGCCATCGACGCGGCGATGATCCGCGAGCTGCACGACGTCTGCGGCGGCCTCGAGGAGCACCCGAGGCTGCTGCTGCTCACCGGTGCCGGCGGGGTGTTCGCCGCCGGCGCCGACATCGCCGAGCTCCGGGCCCGCGGCCGCGAGCAGGCGCTGCGCGGCATCAACAGCCGGCTGTTCGACCGCATCGCCCGGCTCCCGCTGCCGAGCGTCGCCGCGGTCGACGGCTACGCGCTCGGCGGCGGCGCCGAGCTCGCCTACGCCTGCGACATCCGCCTGGCCTCGCCGGCGGCGACGTTCGGCAACCCGGAACCGGGCCTGGGCATCCTCGCCGCGGCCGGCGCCACGTGGCGGCTGCGCGAGCTGGTCGGCGCCTCGGTGGCCAAGCAGATCCTGCTGGCCGGCCGCCGCCTCGACGCCGAGGCCGCCTGCCGGCTCGGGCTGGTCGCCGAGGTGGTGCCCGCGGACGACCTGCTCGCCCGCGCGCACGCGCTGCTCGACCGGATGGCCCGCTCCGGCGCGCTGGCGCTGCGGCTGACCAAGCTGGTCACCGACGCGCCCGGCGGCCACCCGGTCACCGACGATCTCGCCCAGGCGATCCTCTTCGAGTCCGAGGAGAAGCGCGACCGCATGGACGCCTTCCTGGCCGGAGAACGCCGATGACCGCCGCCGCCACCCCGAAGACCGTCGGCGTCATCGGCGGCGGGCGGATGGGCGCGGGCATCGCCCAGGTCTTCGCCGCCGCCGGCGCCTCGGTGACCGTCGTCGAGCGCGATCCGGCCGCCGGTGCGGCCGCCCTCGATCGGGTGCGTACCGGCCTCGGCCGCGCCGCGGAGCGGGGCAGGCTCAGCGAGGACGTCGCGGACATCCTCGGCCGGGTCGGCCTCGCCGCCGACGTGACGGGCCTGCCCGCCGGCGCCGACCTGGTGGTCGAGGCCGTCCCCGAGGACGCCGACCTCAAGATCCGCGTACTTGCCGCCGCCGAGGCGGTCATCGGCGAGCACACCGTGCTCGCCACCAACACCAGCTCGCTGTCGATCGCCGGCCTCGCCGAGGGCCTGCGCCGCCCGGCGTCCCTGGTCGGCATGCACTTCTTCAACCCGGTTCCGGCCAGCGACCTCGTCGAGATCGTGGCCGGGCCGCAGACCGCCGACGCGGTCCGCGACGCCGCACACGGCTGGGCGCTCGGCCTCGGCAAGACCGCGATCCTGGTACGCGACTCGCCCGGCTTCGCCACCAGCCGCCTCGGCGTGCTGCTCGGCCTCGAGGCCATCCGGATGCTCGAGGAGGGCGTCGCCGACGCCGCCTCGATCGACCGGGCGATGGAGCTCGGCTACCGGCACCCGATGGGGCCGCTGCGCTCCACCGACCTCGTCGGCCTCGACGTGCGGCTGGCGATCGCCGAGCACCTGCACCGCGAGCTCGGCGAGCGGTTCGCGCCGCCGCAACTGCTGCGCGACAAGGTGGCCCGCGGCGAGCTGGGCCGCAAGACCGGACAGGGCTTCCATGCCTGGGAGGGAAACCGATGACCGACCTCGGCGAGAAGACGTTCGCGGAGACCATCGCGAAGGATCAGCGGGTCGAGCCGCGCGACTGGATGCCCGACGGCTACCGCAGGACGATGATCCGGCAGATCGCGCAGCACGCGCATTCGGAGATCATCGGCATGCAGCCCGAGGGCGAGTGGATCACCCGGGCGCCGTCGCTGCGGCGCAAGGCGATCCTGCTCGCCAAGGTGCAGGACGAGGCGGGCCACGGCCTCTACCTGTACTCGGCGGCGGAGACCCTCGGCGCCGACCGCGGCGACCTGACCCGGCGGCTCATCGAGGGCCGGCAGAAGTACTCGTCGATCTTCAACTATCCGACCCTGACGTTCGCCGACGTCGGCGTCATCGGCTGGCTCGTCGACGGCGCCGCGATCTGCAACCAGGTGCCGCTGTGCCGCAGCTCCTTCGGGCCGTACGCGCGGGCGATGATCCGCATCTGCAAGGAGGAGTCGTTCCACCAGCGGCAGGGCTACGAGCTGCTGATGACGATGATGGGCGGCACGCAGGCGCAGCGCGAGATGGTGCAGGACGCGGTGAACCGCTGGTGGTGGCCGTCGCTGATGATGTTCGGTCCGCCCGACGACCGGTCGCCGAACTCGGCGCAGTCGATGGCCTGGAAGATCAAGCGGCACACCAACGACGAGCTGCGGCAGCGCTACGTCGACATGAGCGTGCCGCAGGCCGAGGCGCTCGGCGTCACCTTCCCGGACCCCGACCTGCGCTGGAACGCCGACCGGGGGCACTGGGACTTCGGTGCCATCGACTGGTCCGAGCTCCAGCGCATCATCTCGGGCGACGGCCCGTGCAACGCCCTGCGCATCTCGAATCGGCGCCGTGCCGATTCCGAGGGTGCCTGGGTCCGCGAGGCGGCCGCGGCGCACGCCGCCCGCCGTCAGGAGGTAAAGGCGCAATGACCGAAGAGATCAAGCACGAGTGGCCGCTGTTCGAGGTCTTCGTCCGCGCCAAGCGCGGCCTGAACCACGTGCACGTCGGCTCGCTGCGCGCCGCCGACCACCAGATGGCCCTGCACCACGCCCGTGACCTGTACACGCGGCGCAACGAGGGCGTGAGCATCTGGGTGGTGCGCTCGGACGACGTGGCGGCGTCCGGCCCGGACTCCAAGGACGCGTTCTTCGCGCCGAGCGGGGACAAGGTCTACCGGCACCCGACGTACTACTCGATTCCCGACTCCGTACCGCACATCTGAGGCGATCCACATGTCCTTCGACGCCGCCTACGAGGCGCTCACCGACCACGACGACGATGCCCGGTGGGCCTACGGCACCGGGTTCGCCGACCCGCTCGCCGGGGTGGACACCGCCGTGCCCGCCGGGGTCGACCGCGGCGACCTGGCCGCCTACTGCCTCATGCTCGGCGACGACGCGCTGATCATGTCCCACCGGCTGCAGCAGTGGGTGACCCGCGCGCCCGAGCTCGAGGACGAGCTGGCGATCGCGAACATCGCCCTGGACCTGCTCGGCCAGGCCCGCCTGCTGCTGACCCGCGCGGCCGAGGTCGAGGACGCCGGCCGCGACGAGGACGCGATGGCGTACCTGCGGGACGAGGCCGACTTCCGCAACGTGCGGCTGGTGGAGCGGGAGGACGCCGACTTCGCGCACCTGGTCGCCCGCCTGCTGGCGTTCGCGACCTGGCGGCTCGCGCTGCTGGACGCCCTGCGGGCCTCGGCCGACCCGGTGCTGGCGGCGATCGGCGCGAAGGGCGTCAAGGAGGTCACCTACCACCGCGACTACGCGGCGCAGTGGGTGGTCCGGCTCGGCGACGGCACGGAGCTGTCCCACGAGCGCATGGCCGCCGCGGCGGACGCGGTGCTGCCGCACCTCGACGAGCTGTTCCGCACCCACGCCACCGAGTCGCGGCTGGCGGCGGCCGGCGTGGCCGTCGACCCGGCGACGCTGCGCGCGGAGTTCGACGGCGTCTGGGCGCAGGTCGCCGAGGCCGCGACGCTGCGCACCGGCACGCCGCGCGGAGACGACGGCCCGGGCGGCCGCGACGGCGTGCACACCCCGGCGATGGCGGGGATCCTCGCCGAGCTGCAGGGGCTGGCCCGCTCGCTGCCCGGCGGCGCGTGGTGACCGCGGCGGCCGTGGCGGCCCGGGTCACCGACCCGGAGCTGCCCATGGTGACCCTCGCCGACCTCGGGATCCTGCGCGGCGTCGACGAGGCCGGCGACGGCGTCGTCGTCACCATCACCCCGACCTATTCGGGCTGCCCCGCCATGCGGACCATCGAGGACGACCTCACCGTCGCGCTGCGCGCGGCCGGCTACGCGCGGGTCGAGGTGCGTACCGTGCTGAGCCCGGCGTGGACCACCGACTGGATCACCCCGGCGGGCCGGGACAAGCTGGCCGCCGCCGGGATCTCGCCGCCGGGGCCCGCGCCCCGCCGGGCGCCCGGGCCGGTGCCGCTCACCCTGGGCCCCAGCCGGCGGGCGATCGCCTGCCCGCAGTGCGGGCACGCGGAGACCGAGGAGATCGCCGCGTTCAGCGCCACGGCCTGCCGTGCGCTGCGCCGGTGCCCGGCCTGCCGCGAGCCGTTCGAACACGTGAAGGAGATCTGACGTGGTGGTGCGGGACTTCCATCCGCTGCGGGTCGCCGCCGTCGAACGGCTCTGCGACGACGCGGTCGCCGTCACCTTCGAGGTGCCCGACGAGCTGGCCGGCACGTACGCGTTCCGGCCGGGGCAGTCGCTGACGATCCGCCGCGCCGGTGACGGCGCCGACGAGCGCCGCAGCTACTCGATCTGCGCGCCGGCGGGGGAGCGCCCCCGCATCGGCGTGCGCGAGGTGCCGGGCGGCCTGGTGTCGTCGTGGCTGGTGCACGGCCTGCGGCCGGGCGACGAGGTCGAGGTCGCGCCGCCGAGCGGCACCTTCACCCCGGATCTCGCCGCGGCGGGCCGGCACGTCCTGATCGCCGCCGGGTCGGGCATCACCCCGGTCATGTCGATCGCCGCGTCCCTGCTGCGGCACCCGGGCGCCGAGGTGAGCATCCTGTACGGCAACCGCCGCGCCGACACGGTCATGTTCGCCGAGGAGCTCGCCGACCTGAAGGACGCCCACCCGTCCCGGCTCGAGCTGGTGCACCTGCTGTCCCGCGAGGCGCGCGAGGTGGAGCTGCTGACCGGGCGCCTCGACGCCGACAAGCTGCGCGCCCTGCTGCCCCGGCTCATCGACGTGCGCGGGGTCGACCACTGGTGGCTGTGCGGGCCGTTCGGCATGGTCACCGGCGCCACCGAGGTGCTGGGCGAGTTCGGCGTCGAGCCGGCCCGCATCCACCGCGAGCTGTTCTGGGTGGACGAGGCGCCGCCGGAGCCGCTGCGGGAGGAGCCCGGCGCGCGGGGCCCGAGCAGCGAGGTCACCGTCGTGCTCGACGGCCGGTCGACCACTGTCACCGTGCCGCGGGGCGACACCGTCCTCGAGGGAGCGCAGCGGTCCCGCCCGGACCTGCCGTTCGCCTGCAAGGGCGGGGTGTGCGGCACCTGCCGGGCCCGGGTCGTCGACGGCGACGTGGAGATGCGGCGGAACTTCGCGCTGGAGCCGGCCGAGGTGGCGGCCGGATTCGTGCTCACCTGCCAGTCGACGCCGACCTCCGCCAAGGTAGTGGTCAGCTTCGACGACTGAGCCGCGCTCAGCCCGTGGCCCCGCCCAACTGCTCGCCGAGCCCGGTGCGCAGGTAGCAGAGCCGGCGCCCGGTCCGGGCGCCGGCCACCAGGCCGGCGTCCCGCAGCGTCGTGAGGTGGTGCGACGCCGTGGCCGCCGCCAGGCCCAGCGCCGAGGCCACCTCGCCGGTGCTGTGCGGCACGTCCAGCAGCGTCAGCACCGCGGCCCGGGTGGGCCCGAGCAGCGCCGCCAGCGCCGCCGACGGCTCCGCCCGCGCCGGCGAGTCCCACAGGGTGCCGAACCCCCGCGGCGGGTACCACAGCGCCCGCCCGTGCCGCGACTCCGTCATCGCGAACACCTTCGGTCCGGTGAAGCCCGACGGCAGCAGCGCCAGCCCCTTGCCGTCGCGCCCGAAACCGGCGACGTCGCCGCCGTGCCCGATGGACAGCGCCGAGCCGTCCCAGGTCAGCGTCGGGTGCAGGTCCCTGACCAGCGACCGCGACCCGTGCTCGGCGGCCGTCCGGGCCCGGTGGGCGATCTCGGCCTCCGCCGCCGAGCGCAGCCGCGCCCAGTACGGCGCGACCGCCACCGCGAAGTACTGCCGGATCTCGCGCAGCAGCACGGCCAGCGCCCCCGCCGGATCGGCGCCGAACCGGGTGATCTCCGGCGGCACCGACGACACCCCCTGCCAGGTGTGGTCCACCTCGTGCGCCACCCGGTCCAGCGGCGTCGCCGCCACCTCGGCCAGTTCGTCGCGCAGCAGCGGCCGGGCCACCGGCGGCACCGGGGTCAGGAAGTCCGGGATCCAGCCGTTCGGCCGGGCGAGGACCGCGGTGAACGTGGTCAGCCGGGCCGCCGCCAGCGCCGGGGCGACCTGCGCCCGCCACGCCGCGTACATCCAGTACTGGTCCGGCCTGGTCAGGGCCACGCTGCTGGCCACCACCTCCGCCATCGGGGAATGCGCGAACCGGACGCCGGCGAGATCGGCCGGGGTGAATTCAAGGCGGAGCATGCGGACCATTCGACCACGGTCGAACGGCTGGGGCCATCGGGTTCCCGACCGTACGGTTCGGCCATGCGCTACACACCTCTCGGCCGTACCGGATTGCGGGTCAGCCGGATCTGTCTCGGCACCATGAACTTCGCCTGGCAGATCGGCGAGCCCGAGTCGCACGCCGTCCTCGACCGCGCCCTCGCCGCGGGGATCAACTTCGTCGACACCGCGAACATGTACGGCCGGGAGACCGGCGACGGGCTCAGCGAGCGGTTCATCGGCTCCTGGTTCGAGCGCTCCGGCGCCCGCGACAAGGTGGTGCTCGCCACCAAGGTCTACGCGCCGATGAGCGACTGGCCGAACGACGGCGGTCTCTCCGCGCGGCACATCATCGCCTCCTGCGAGGCCTCGCTGCGCCGGCTGCGCACCGACTGGATCGACCTCTTCCAGCTGCACCACGTCCAGCGGGAGACCCCGTGGGAGGAGATCTGGCAGGCCCTGGAGACCCTCACCCTGCAAGGCAAGATCAGGTACGCGGGCAGCTCGAACTTCGCGGGCTGGCACCTGGCCCGGGCGCAGGCCGCCGCCGACCGCCGCCACTTCCTCGGGCTGGTGTCCGAGCAGGCGAAGTACAACCTGCTGACCCGCCACGTCGAGCTCGAGGTGCTGCCCGCGGCCCGGGAGCTCGGCATCGGCGTGCTCGCGTACTCGCCGCTGCACTTCGGCGCCCTCTCGGGCGCGCTGCGCAAGCAGCGCGACGGCGTCGCGGGCCGCAGCGTGCTGCACGCGCCGGACCGGGTCGAGCCGCACCGCGCGGCGATCGAGCGCTTCGAGAAGCTGTGCGCCGGGCTCGGCCACGAACCCACCACGGTCGCGCTCGCCTGGCTGCTGTCGCGGCCCGGCCTCATTGGACCGGTGATCGGGCCGCGCACGCCCCAGCAGCTCGACCTGCCGCTGCTCGCCCTGGAGACCGAGCTCGACCAGCGGATCCTGGACGAACTCGACCGGATCTTTCCGCCCGTCGGCAACGGCGGACCGGGCCCTGAGGCGTGGGCATGGTGAACGGGGGCACGCCTCAGGGCCCGATTTCCTCATAAACCCCGGCGGCGTGCCGATGCCTCCGCTCGTGCAGAGTGCGGAGTTCGACGACCACACCGCGGAATACTGGGGTCGCCAGATCCGGATCGGGTCCGCCATCGCCGCCGGGGTGTCCCTGCTCGGCTGCGTGCGGGTCGCCGTCGACTGGGGTCCCGGCGCGCGCTGGCTGATCCCGCTGGCGATCTGCGCGATCCTCGGGCAGGCCGGCGCGGTGTTCCTGCCGTGGTCCCGGATGGTCCGCAGCCCCCGGTTCCGGCGGTGGCTGGTCAGCTGGTGGTTCGTGGAGCTGCCGGTGCTGTTCCTGTTCTCGTACGTCGACGACGACGGGCTGATCATCTACCTGCCCGGCGTCGCGCTGATCCTGGTCGCCGCCGCGGCCCTGTACGGGCCACCGGTCGTGGTGAGCCTCGGCGTGCTGTCGCTGGCCGGCTACCTGGCCCTGCTGCCGGCGCTGACCAGCACCAGCGCCGTCTCGGTCGTCTCGCTGGCGGCGATAATGTCCTGCCTCGTCGCGCTGAACTCGATACACGCGCACAGCCGGCGGCAGCTCGACGCCCGGCGCAAGGCCGCCGAGCACCGCACCGGGATGCTGCTCGAGGCCGCCTCGGACGCGGTGTTCGCGATCGACGCCGAGGGCATGGTGCGCTACGCCAGCCCGTCCGCCCAGCGGATCCTCGGCGTGCGGACGGACCAGCTCAGCGGCAGCTCGGTGGTCGCGCTCGCCCACCCGGATGAGCTGGACGGGCTGCGCGAGTGGCTGACCGGGCTGTGGAGGACGCCGGGCGAGAGCAGCCGCACCGAGGCCCGGATTCGCCGCCCGGACGGCGGCTGGATGCACCTCGACGTGATCGGCACCAACCGGGTCGACGACCCGGCCCTGCGCGCCGCCGTGATCAGCCTGCGCGACATCGGCCGCCGCAAGGAGCTCGAGGACGAGCTCAGCAAGCAGGCGTTCACCGACTCGCTGACCGGGCTGCCCAACCGGGCGCTGTTCCGCGACCGCCTCGAGCAGGCCGTCGCCCGCCGCCGCGCCGACGGCGCGGTGACCGTGCTGCTCATCGACCTCGACGACTTCAAGCTGGTCAACGACAACCTCGGGCACAGCGCCGGCGACAAGCTGCTGGCCACCCTCGCCGGGCGGCTGCGCGCGGAGATGCGCCCCGGCGACACCCTGGCCCGCCTCGGCGGCGACGAGTTCGCCATCCTGATCGAGGACCTGGACCTCATCGGTGCGGCCGGGCTGGCCGAGCGGCTGCTGGCCGCGGGCCGCGAGCAGGTACGCCTGGACAGCCGTGACGTGAGCTGCTCGCTGAGCATCGGCATCGCGGGCGGCGACATGCCCGCCGAGCAGCTCCTGCGCGACGCGGACCTCGCCATGTACGCGGCCAAGCGCGCCGGCCGCAACGCGTTCGAGGTGTTCAGCCCGTCGATGTCGCGCTCGGTGCTGGAGGAGGCGCAGCAGCGCGTCGACATGGAGCGCGGCCTGGAGCAGAAGCAGTTCGTCGTGCTGTACCAGCCCGTTGTCGACATGGAGACGGAGCGGCTGACCGGCGTCGAGGCGCTGGTCCGCTGGCACCACCCCGAGGACGGGCTGCTCAGCCCGAACCAGTTCATTGCGAACGCCGAGGCCAACGGCCTGATCGTGCCGCTCGGCCGGTGGGTGCTGCGCGAGGCCTGCGAGCAGCTGGCGCGCTGGCGCCGCGAGACGCCGGCCGCGGACAACCTGGTGATGAACGTCAACCTGTCGGCGCGGCAGTTCCAGTACACCGGGCTGGTCGACGACGTCGCGACGGCGCTCTCCGACGCGGGTATCCCGGCGGGCTCGCTGACCCTGGAGATCACCGAGTCGATGCTGATGGTGGACATCGCCGGGGCGATCGAGACGCTGGGCGCGCTGCGGCAGCTCGGGGTCCGGCTGGCGATCGACGACTTCGGCACCGGCTACTCGTCGCTGAACTATCTCAAGCAGCTTCCGGTCGACATCATCAAGATCGACCGTACGTTCGTCGAGCAGGTCGACACCGACGCCGAGGACGTGGCGCTGATCGACGCGGTGGTGGGCCTGGGGCAGGCGCTGCGGCTGCAGACCGTGGCGGAGGGCATCGAGACCGACGGCCAGTGGGCGATGCTCCGCCAGATCGGCTGCGATCAGGGCCAGGGCTTCCTGTTCGGCCGGCCGGGCGACGCCGCGTCGGTGGCCGGCCTGCTGGCCCGCGGGCCCGGCGCCGCGACCCGGGTCGCCGCCCCGACCGCGGTCTGAGCGCCTCCGGGCGCCGAACGA
>NZ_JBEZXZ010000245.1:0-12114 GCF_040638275.1 Actinoplanes sp. NPDC026623
GCCGCACCGAGTGCGGCGCGAGCCTGCGCCTGTGCGAAAGGGGCTCGGCGTGAGCGCGCGACAGGCGGCGGGCGGGGGACGGTGGGTGGACGTCGCCCCGGAGCGGCTGACGCGCTGGCTGGAGAACTTCGCCGCCCGGCACGGCCCGTGGACCGCGGCCGGCCTGCTGCTCACCGCGGCGGACGGCGCGACCGCCGACCTGGTGCCGCCGCCGGGCGCGCCCCCGGTCGGCGACCTCGAGCCCCTGCGGCGCGAGGCGGACGTGTCCCGCCGGATCGGGCTGCTGCTCGCCCGCAAGGGTGCGGTCGCGATCGGCGTCGCCGAGGGCACGAAGCTGATCGTGTCCAAGGTCGACACCCACTACGTGCAGGGCAGGACCGCCGCGGGGGGCTGGTCGCAGCAGCGCTTCGCGCGCCGCCGCGACAACCAGGCCAAGGCGGCCGCGGCGGACGGCGCCGGCATCGCGGCCCGCCTGCTCCTTCCGGAGGTACGCACGCTGAGCGCGCTGGTCGCCGGCGGTGACCGTACGGCGGTCGAGTCGATCCTCGCCGCGCCGAACCTGCAGCCGCTGGCGGCGCTACGCAGCGAGCGGTTCCTGGACGTCCCGGAGCCCCGCCGGACCGTTCTGGAGGACGCGGCCGCCCAGGCTCGCACGATCCAGATCCTGGTCCGGGACCCCTGATCCGCGCCGGACGGGTGTGACCTTCACTGCACCGCGCCGGCGGCGAAGGTGTCGCAGTCCTTCGGCGAGCCCTCGCTGTAGCCCTTGCGGAACCATTCCTGCCGCTGGGCGCTGGTGCCGTGGGTGAACTCCGCCGGGTTGACGGTGCCGCCGCCACGCTGCTGAAGGGCGTCGTCACCGATCTTGGCAGCGGTGTCCAGCCCTTCCTGGATGTCCTCCTGGCTGATGCTCTTGATGATCTTCTGACCCGAGCCGTCGTCGGTGCCGGTCGCGTTCTTCGCCCAGGCGCCCGCGTAGCAGTCGGCCTGCAGTTCCAGCTTCACGGAGAGCTCGTTGGTGCTGTCCGGGTCGCGCTGCTGCGCGCGGCGCATCGCCGCCTCCGTGCCGAGCAGGTCCTGGATGTGGTGGCCGTACTCGTGTGCCAGCACGTACGGCTGCGCGAACTCGCCCGGCGCGCCCAGCTGGTCCGCCAGCACCCGGTAGAACGTCAGGTCGATGTAGACGCGGTCGTCGGCCGGGCAGTAGAAGGGCCCGACGCCCGAATCGGCGTTTCCGCAGCCGGTGCGGACCGCGTTCGAGAACAGGACGGTCTTGGCCGGCTTGTACTGCTCTCCGAAGCTCGCCGGGAGCGCGTCGACCCAGTAGTCCTGAATCGAGTTCACGAAGAGCACGTTGCGGCAGTCGAGCTGCTTGCGGGCGTCCTGCTGCGAGCATTTCTGCGCCAGCACGGCGTTGCCGTTGCCGCTCTGCGTCGAGCCGCCGTCGCCGCTGAGGTTGTTGATGCCGAAGTAGCCGCCGACCAGGGCGATCAGCAGCGTCACGACGATGCCGGCCAGACCTCCGCCGCCGATGGGCAGGCCGCCCAGGCCGCCGCCCGATCCGCCGGCGGAGCGCTCGTCGTCGATCTGGCTGGTGTCGATCCTGGCGTTCTCGTTGAGTTCCATCTCACCCTCGCTCGGCCGTCCGGCACGTGTGGTCAGCGCTTACCCGTTGATCTTGCCCGCTAATCGATTGGGAGGCCGCGCCGGGCGCCCGGTACAATCGGCGGGTGCTGCTCTGCGAAGGCTGACCTGCCCCGCGCCGGCCGGACGATTCTCTCCGATCGGCGCTTCCGTGTGCCTGAGCCGGCCTTCTTCCCTGAGAGCGAGACGCTTCCTCATGATTACCGCCACCGGACTCGAACTGCGTGCGGGCTCCCGGATCCTGATCTCCCCGACCACGTTGCGGGTCCAGCCGGGCGACCGCATCGGCCTGGTCGGCCGCAACGGCGCCGGAAAGACCACCACGCTCAAGGTGCTGGCCGGCGAGGGCCAGCCGTTCGCGGGGGAGGTCACCCGCACCAGTGAGGTGGGTTACCTTCCGCAGGACCCCCGCACCGGCGACCTCAACGTGACGGCCCGCGACCGGGTGCTCTCCGCCCGCGGCCTCGACGTGCTCCTCTCCCAGATGCAGAAGCTCGAGGTCGAGCTCGAGGAGAGCGCCGATGAGAAGCTGATCCGCCGCTACGGCCAGCTCGAGGACCAGTTCGCCAGCCTCGGCGGCTACGCGGCCGAGGCCGAGGCCGCCCGGATCTGCTCCAACCTGGGGCTGCCCGACCGGGCGCTGGCCCAGACGATCGGCACGCTCTCCGGCGGCCAGCGCCGCCGCATCGAGCTGGCCCGCATCCTCTTCCAGAACTCGGGCCAGAACGGCAAGGGCATCCTGCTGCTCGACGAGCCGACCAACCACCTGGACCAGGACTCGATCACCTGGCTGCGCGGCTACATCGCACAGCACAAGGGCGGCCTCATCGTGATCAGCCACGACGTCGAGTTGCTCGACGCCGTGGTCAACCGGGTCTGGTATCTGGACGCGAACCGCGCGGTCGTCGACATGTACAACGTCGGCTGGAAGACCTACCTCAACCAGCGGGAGACCGACGAGCGCCGCCGCCGGCGCGAGCGGGCCAACGCGGAGAAGAAGGCCGGCGCCCTGATGGCGCAGGCCGACAAGATGCGGGCCAAGGCCACCAAGACCGTCGCGGCGCAGAACATGGCACGCCGCGCGGAGAAGCTGCTCGGCGGCCTCGAGGAGGTCCGGACCTCCGACCGGGTCGCCAAGGTGCGTTTCCCCAGCCCCGCCGCGTGTGGCAAGACCCCGCTCACCGCGCACGGGCTGTCGAAGTCCTACGGTTCGCTGGAGATCTTCGCCGATGTCGACGTGGCGGTGGACCGGGGTTCCCGGGTCGCCATCCTCGGCCTGAACGGCGCCGGCAAGACCACCCTGCTGCGGATCCTCGGCGGCCACCTGCAATCCGACACCGGTGAGGTGCGCCCGGGGCACGGGCTGCGGCTCGGCTACTACGCCCAGGAGCACGAGACCCTGGACGTGGACCGCTCGATCCTCGAGCACATGCGCAGCGCCGCGGCGGACCAGACGGACACCGACCTGCGGAAGATCCTGGGCGCGTTCCTGTTCTCCGGCGACGACGTCGACAAGCCCGCCGGGGTGCTCTCCGGCGGCGAGAAGACCCGGCTGGCGCTCGCCACGCTGGTCTGCTCGGGCGCCAACGTGCTGCTGCTGGACGAGCCGACGAACAACCTCGACCCGGTCAGCCGCGAGCAGGTGCTCGACGCCATCGCCAACTACCCTGGCGCGATCGTGCTGGTCACGCACGATGCCGGGGCCGTGCAGGCGCTCAAGCCGGACCGGGCGATCCTGCTGCCCGACGGCGACGAGGACGCCTGGAGCGACGACCTGCTGGAGCTCGTCGAGTTGGCATGATCGCCATCGCTTGATCGAGGATCAACGGCATCGTCAGTTGTCAACTGGTGCCCACACAGACAGTGCGACTCCCGCCCGGCTCCGGTCACCTCACGATCGGGGCCGGGCGCGTCGTGCCCGCGTGCGGGTGTCCGCCAGGCGGCCCGTGGCGCCTCTTCGTGAACCCTCGGTAGACACTGAGTGACATCGCTGTCTGTCCATGCTGTAGTTGATGTTTGTGCAGCTCAGCGGGTGGTCTTGGTGGAGGGCCCGCTATACCACGGCCGACGGTGAGCGGTCTCGGGAAACGCTCTCCGATGCCCGATTCCAGGCACCTTCCGGCTCCCGGGTCATCTGTCTGACATTGATGCGCATGGTGACCGTCGGGTTCCTGACAGTGGTAATTGGGCACGTTCGCTAAGCCGAGATACCTAGCGCATGATCGTTGGAGGCGGTCTAATAGGTGGGACCGTATCGAACCGCACAGTCTGGGACGTGAGGATTCAACATGGCAGCCACGGGCACAGCCACCAGCACTGAGAAGGGTCGTCGAATCGTTGGAAGCGAGCGCCAGACGCTCGCCAAAGACCTGGTGAAGCGTTACACGTCCGGGGAGAGCATTCGCGCGTTGGCCGCCTCGACCGGGCGGTCCTACGGATTCGTGCACCGAGTGCTCACCGAGTCGGGCGTCCAGCTTCGCCAGCGCGGCGGCGCCCGTCGTCGTAAGAAGGCATGACGAGCAATGCATCACCCGGGTCCGACGTAGGCGTTCGGTATGACCAGGACGGGCCGGTCGCAACGGTGACGTTGTGCCGGCCCGATGTGCTCAATGCACAGACTCCGGCCATGTGGTCGGAGCTTGGCAACATTTCCCGGAAATTACCGGGAGACGTACGAGTCGTCATTGTCCGAGGTGAAGGACGCGCCTTTTCGGCGGGACTCGACTTGTCGGTCGCGCGGGGCGACGGCGATTCTTCGCTACCCGTACTCGCCCGGTTGTCGCCGGAAGAGTGCGCCGAACGCATTGCCGGCTTCCAGGAGGCTTTCACCTGGTTACGGCGCCCCTCGCTCGTCACCATCGCGGCCGTACAGGGCCATGCTATCGGGGCGGGATTCCAGTTGGCGCTGAACTGCGACTTCCGGGTCCTCGCCGACGACGCGCGCTTCTCGATGGCCGAAGTGACCCTCGGCCTCGTACCGGATCTCGGCGGGACGAAGCGCCTGGCTGAGCTCGTCGGGGTGTCCCGGGCGCTGGAGATCTGCGTGACCGGCCGGCGGATCTCGGCGCAGGAGGCGGACCGGATCGGTCTGGCCACCACCGTCGTGCCCGGCGCCGACCTGCAGGAGGCGGTCGCCGACCTGGCCGCAGCCACGCTGGCCGGCGACGCCGGCGCCGTCGCGGAGATCAAGGCCCTGCTCGCCGGAGCGCCACAGCGCACCTACGCGGAGCAGGACCGGGCCGAGCGGGAGGCGCAGACCCGCCGCCTGCGCGACCTGATCGGTAGCGAGTAAGGACCCAATAGGAAGAAACCGGTTACCTCTCGGGTTGTCATACCCAACGGGCACACTTGTGCCTGCGGTTCAAGACGCCCGGGAGGTGACGCATGGGTCCGATGTCCAGTGGCTCCAGCTGGATGATGCTTCGCTCGATCCAGAATTCCGAGCGTGTGTCGAAACACCAGCTCAGCAGGGGCACCACCCGGCGCATCCTGCAGTTCGCGCGCCCATACCGGCGCGACATCACGGTGTTCCTGATCACCGTCGTGTTCGCGGCCGCCATCGGCGTCGCCACCCCGGTGCTGGCCGGCCACGTGGTCAACGCGATCACCGCCGGCGGCCCCGACGCGGCGGAGACGGTGATCCGGATCGCGTTCGCCATCGCGGGCCTCGCGGTCGTCGACGCGTTCCTGTCCCTGGCCCAGCGGTGGTATTCGGCGCGCATCGGCGAGGGCATCATCCTCGACCTGCGCACCCGGGTCTACGACCACGTCCAGCGCATGCAGCTGCAGTTCTTCACCCGGACGCAGACCGGCGCGCTGGTCAGCCGGCTCAACAACGACGTCACCGGCGCCCAGCGCGCGTTCACCTCGACGCTGTCCGGCGTGGTCAGCAACGTGATCCAGCTGGTGCTGACCGCGGCCGTGATGTTCAGCCTCTCGTGGCAGATCACCGTGCTCTCGCTGGTGCTGCTGCCGCTGTTCATCATCCCCGCGCGCCGGGTCGGCAAGCGGCTCGCCGAGATCACCCGCGAGTCCTACAACCTGGACGCGAAGATGAACGCGACCATGACCGAGCGCTTCAACGTCTCCGGCGCACTGCTGGTCAAGCTCTTCGGCCGGCCCGGCGCCGAGGCGGAGCGCTTCGGCGAGCGTGCCCAGCGGGTCCGCGACATCGGCGTGCAGCAGGCGATGTATTCGCGCACCTTCTTCGTCGCGATGCTGCTGGTCGCCTCGCTCGCGCAGGCCCTGACCTACGGGCTCGGCGGCTGGCTGGCGGTCACCGGCAGCGTCACCGCCGGCACCGTGGTCACCCTGGCGCTGCTGCTCACCCGCCTCTACGGCCCGCTGACCGCGCTGAGCAACGTGCGCGTCGACGTGATGAGTGCCCTGGTCTCCTTCGACCGGGTCTTCGAGGTCCTCGACCTCAAGCCGGGCATCGAGGAGAAGCCCGACGCGGTGGCGATCCCGGCCGGCACGGGCCACCTCGAGTTCCACGACGTGCACTTCCGCTACCCGAGCGCCGACGAGGTCTCGCTGGCGACGCTGGAGGACGTGGTCGCGCTCGATCGCACCGAGAACGCACCGGTGCTGCGCGGCCTGGACTTCACCGTCGAGCCCGGCCAGATGGTCGCGCTGGTCGGCCCGTCCGGCGCCGGCAAGTCCACCACCTCGATGCTGGTCTCCCGCATCTACGACGTGACCGAGGGCGCGGTCCGCGTCGGCGGCGTCGACGTCCGCGACGCCACGCTGGAATCGCTGCGCGACACCATCGGCGTCGTCACCCAGGACTCTCACCTGTTCCACGAGACGATCGCGGAGAATCTGCGCTACGCGCGGCCCGAGGCGACCGACGAGCAGTTGTGGGAGGCGCTGAGCGGCGCCCAGGTCGCCGGCCTGGTCCGCTCGCTGCCCGAGGGCCTGGACACGGTCGTGGGGGAGCGCGGCTACCGCTTCTCCGGCGGCGAGAAGCAGCGCATCGCGATCGCCCGGCTGCTGCTCAAGCAGCCGTCGATCGTGATCCTGGACGAGGCGACGGCCCACCTCGACAGCGAGTCGGAGGCCGCGGTCCAGCGCGCGCTGTCGGTGGCGCTCGAGGGCCGGACCGCCCTGGTCATCGCCCACCGCCTGTCGACGGTCCGCGACGCCGACCAGATCCTGGTCCTGGACGAGGGCCGCATCGTGGAGCGCGGCAGGCACACCGACCTGGTGACCGCCGGCGGCCTCTACGCGGAGCTCTACCGGACCCAGTTCGCGGTCGCGGACAGCCCGGGCCTGCCCTACCTGCAGGACGCCGAGCCGGTGATCGTCACCGCCTCGCACCCGATCGAGCCCTGACGCGTCCGACGCCCGGCCTGGAACTGCCCGGTATTGCGGAGGGGTGCGATCGGTGGGCAGTGATCTCCTTCGGCCGGCAGCCCCGGCCCGGTTCTCTATGATCCGCTCATGGCGTTGCTGTATCGCACCGAGCTGAAGCCGTCCAAGCTCGAACTCATCGAGGCCTGGCTGCCCGGCCGCCCCTGGTTCGAGGGCCCGGCCGGGGCCGGGCTGGAGCGGGTCGCCGCCTACCGCTTCGACGACCCGGCGGGCGAGGTCGGCCTCGAGACGATGCTCGTCCGGTTCGGCACCGGGCCGGTCCATCAGGTCCCGCTCACCTACCGTGGCGCGCCCCTGGACGGCGCCCGCGACCGGCTGATCGGCACGATGGAGCACGGGGTCCTCGGCCGGCGCTGGGTGTACGACGCGCTCGGCGACCCGGTCTACCTCGCCGCGCTGGCGGGCGCCTTCGCGGGCGTCCCGCAGGCCGAGGAGTTCTTCGAGGTGGACGGGCGACGCGAGGTCCGCGCCGCCACCATGGCGATCACCGGCAGCGGCGCCATCCCAGAGGGCACCACCGCGACGGTCGTCCGCCGCCTCGGCGCCGCCGCCCCGCCGGCCGGCGCCACCCTGACCGGCACCTGGGCCGGCCGGCCGGACCCGGTGCTGCTGGCCTACGCCAACTGACGTCGGCGCGGCGCGGCTCGGTGGTGGTGCTGCGCCGCCACGATCACGGCGCCGGGGCCGTCCTGACCGGCGCCTGGGATGGCTGGCCTACGCCAACTGACGTCGCCGCGCGGCTCGGCGGTGGTGCTGCCCCGCCACGATCACGGCGGTGCGCCGGCCGGGGCCATCCGAGGCGCTGGTCCCGGAACCGGCGGAAGCGGTCGAGCCCACGGTTCAACCTCCCGCAGGGGCTCGGCATCCACGGCGTAGAGCCGGCGGGTGCCTGGGCGCGCACCGTCGTGAAGCCGCTCTTCCGCAGCACCCCAGGGTGGGAGCTGCCGAACTCGGATCGCCGCGGAGGTCTGCTCGCCGTCGACGAGCAGCTCCAGGATCCGGCGCCGGATCGGATCGCCCAGAACATCGAAGGCGTGCACCCTATGGATCCTGACAGCCCGTACTTATATAAGCAGTGGGTAAGGTTAGACGCCCGTACCCTGAATCGGACCGGATGGAATGGAGGCCGAGGTGGCCGAGACGACGGTGGCCGAGGTGCTGGCCAGGCTCGCAGCGCTCGAGGACCCGAAGGCACGCGCGGTCAACGAGCGACACGGCGACGACCACGGCGTCAACCTCGGCAAGCTGCGCGCGTTCGCCAAGGACCTGAAGACGCAGCAGGAGCTCTCGCTCGGGCTGTGGGCGACGGGCGACACCGCGGCGAGGCTGCTGGCGATCCTGATCTGCCGCCCGAAGGCGTTCGGGCGTGACGAGCTTGACGCGATGCTGCGCGAGGCGCGCGTCCCCAAGGTGCACGACTGGCTCGTGGGCTACGTGGTGAAGAAGAGCCCGCACGCCGAGGAGTTGCGCCGGGTCTGGATCGCCGACCCGGATCCGGTGGTGGCGAGCGCGGGCTGGGCGCTGACCACCGACCGCGTGGCGAAGAAGCCCGAGGGCCTCGACCTCGCGGCGCTGCTCGACGTCATCGAGGCGGAGATGAAGGGCGCACCCGACCGCCTGCAGTGGGCGATGAACCACTGCCTCGCCCAGATCGGGATCGAGCACGCCGAATACCGGGCCCGCGCGATCGACATCGGCGAGCGCCTGCGGGTGCTCGAGGACTACCCGACCCCGCCGAACTGCACGTCGCCGTTCGCACCCGTCTGGATCACCGAGATGGTGCGGCGGCAGCAGGACATCAGCCTCGGCGGCTGACGGCGTCGCCTGGCCACGATGCTCGTATGCAGCTCACGCCGCACAACCCGGCCGACGGCATTTACTCCACCACCGACGACTACGTACACGCCATGGAGGTGCGCGGCGCCGAACGGTTGCTGTTCGTGGCGGGGACGATGGGCCTCGACGCCCAGGGGAAGCCCGGGGACACCATCGACGAGCAGCTCGAACTCGCTGGTCCAACATCCGCACCATCCTGGCCTCGGCGGACATGACTGTGGACAACATCGTCCGGCTGACCACCTACCTGCGGGACGCCTCGCATGCCGAGATCAACGGCGCGGCCCGGGTGGCGGCCCTGGGCGGCCGCGTCATTGCGACCACCGCGATCGTCGTCGAAACGCTCGTCAGCGAATGGCTGGTCGAGATCGAGGTCATCGCCGCGGGCTGATCAGGGCGACGCCGCGGATCGTAGCCGTCCGAACTCCTCGGCGAGCCTGTCGATCTGCCACCCGGCGTTGAGGCCGCTCGGGTTCGGCAGCACCCACACCGGCACCCCGGCGATCGTCTCGTCCTGGCGGCCGATCCGGGCCTTCGGCCGGGCGAACGCCGACCGGTAGGCGGTCACGCCCAGCACCGCCAGCCAGCGCGGCCGCCACCGCGCCACCAGCTCCGCGAGCAGTTCGCCGCCCGCGACCAGCTCGGCCGGGGACAGCTCGTCCGCCCGCGCCGTCGCGCGGGCCACCACGTTGGTGATGCCCAGCCCCTCGGCCGGCAGCGACCACTGCTGGGACGGGTGCAGGAGCCGCCGGGTGAAGCCGGAGCGGTGCAGCGCCGGCCAGAACCGGTTGCCCGGGCGGGCGAAGTGATGGCCGGTCGCCGCCGAGTACAGGCTCGGGTTGATGCCGGAGAAAAGCACCCGGAGGTCCGGCCCGACCAGATCCGGAATCGTGCGGTCCGCGGCCGCCGCCACCTCGGCGGGGGTCGGCCTGCGCAGAACGGACGGCATCGGCGAAGCCTATCCGCCGCGGGACTACAGCGTCCGGAGCGCGCCGCCGTCGACGGGCAGGGTCAGGCCGGTCAGGTAGCCGGCCGCGGGCGACAGCACGAACGCGGCCACCCGGCCGAACTCCTCCGGCCCGCCGAGGCGGCCGAGGGGGATTGACGCCGTGGCCGCGGACTCCGCGGCCTTGGCGTCCCCGGTGGCCGCGAAGAGCTCGCGGTTGCGGTCCGTCATCACCCGCCCGGGCAGCAGGCTGATCACCCGTACGCCGCGCGGGCCGAACTCGTCCGCCAGGTCCTTGGCGACGCCGGCCAGCCCGGGGCGCAGCCCGTTGGACAGGCCGAGGCCGGAGATCGGCGTCCGCGTCGAGGTCGACAGGACGACGCCGATCGCGCCGCCCTCGGTCAGCTCGTGGGCGAACGTGCGCATCGCGCGTACGGATCCAAGGAAGACCGTCTCGAACGCCCCGCGCCACTGGTCGTCGGTGAGCTGGGCGGCCGTGCCGGGGCTCGGGCCGCCCACCGAGACGAGGGCGCCGTCCAGGCGCCCGAAGCGTTCCCGCGCGGTGCGGACCAGCAGCCCCGGCGTCGCGGGATCGGTGAGGTCCGCGGCGACACCGGCGGCGGAGCCGTCACCGAGCTCGGCGACGGCCGCCTCGACGCCCTGTTGCGAGCGCGAGGAGATGACGACCTTGGCGCCGTCGGCCACGAGGGACTGCGCGGTGGCGAAACCGAGGCCCTTCGAGGCTCCGGTGAGGACATAGACGCGATCGGTGAGCCCGAGATCCATGCCGCCGATAGTGCCACCCCAGCGACCGCGCCGTCATCGGGCGCGCAGGAACTCCGCGGTATCCGCGTCCGCCGGCAGGAACGACTCGACGGCCAGCTCGGCGAGGGTGACGTCGAGCGGCGTGCCGAACACGGAGGTGAAGCTGAAGAACGACAGCTCACGTCCGGGGGCCGCGAACCGCAGCGGCACCGCCAGGCCGTCCGGCACGGTTGCGGTCAGGCCGCCGGGCAGGGCCAGCAGCTCGTCGTGCAGCGACCGCAGCACCGGATCGCCGGTGGTCTGCGCCTGCCGGTCCAGGCGGTGCAGCACATGCGTGCGCCACTCGGCCAGGTTGAGGATCCGCGGCGCCATCCCGTTCGGGTGCAGCGACAGCCGCAGCACGTTCACGGGTGGTTCCAGCAGCTCCGGTGCCGCGCCGGCGACCAGCAGGGCGACCGCCGCGTTGCCGTCGATCATGGTCCAGTGCCGGTCGACAAGCACCGCGGGGCACGGCTCGTGCCCGGACAGCACGGCGCGCAGCGACGCCAGCACCGCGGCCAGGCCGGGGCCGTCGAGGTCGCCCTCGGGATAGGCCGGCGCGTAGCCGCCGGCCAGCAGCAGCGCGTTGCGCGCCCGCAGCGGCACGGCCAGCTCCTCGGCCAGCCGCAGGATCATCTCCCGCGTCGGCCGGGAGCGGCCGGTCTCCACGAACGACAGGTGCCGCGCGGACACCCCGGCCTGGCCGGCGAGTGCGAGCTGGCTCAGCCGCCGGTCTCCCCGCCACCGCTTCAGCAGCACCCCGACGTCGGTCATGGCCCGATCGTAGGCAGTCGATGGCCGCCCGCCGATTACCCGGGAGGTAATCGACCCGGCTACCTGTGCCGGGTGACTGTGGTGCCGACAACCTTCACCGAAAGGAAATCGGCATGAGCGAGCTTGCGACCCGTTTCGACACCGCGGTGCGGCGGTACCTGGCCGCGTGGAACGCGACGGATCCGGACGAGCGTAGTGCGCGGATCGAGGAGGCGTTCACGCCCGACGTGCGGTACGTCGACCCGTTCGCCGCGGTCGAGGGGCACGGCGCGCTGGGACACCTGATCGGCGCGGCGCAGGACATGTTCCCCGGGCTGGTCTTCACCTCCGGCGGCCCGGTGGACGCGCACCACGACCAGGCGCGGTTCGCCTGGCACCTGGGGCCGGCCGGAGCGGAGCCGCCGGTGGTGGGCTTCGACGTCGCGGAGCTCGGCCCGGACGGCCGCATCCGCACGGTCCTGGGCTTCATCGACCGGGCGCCGGCGATCCCCGCCTGAGGCACGGGCGAGCGGGCACCGGGGCGAGCCGGCCCCGGTGCTCAGCCGATGGTGTGGGCGCCGTTCACCGCGATGCCCCACGCCTCGACCGCCGCCACCGGGGCGGGCGCAGCACGCGGACCCGGCCGGCGAACTGCACGGCCACCGAGCCGGCGGCGCCGCGCACGGCCGGCGCCCGGCGGGGGCGCGGCGCCGACCCTCCGTCGTAGGACAGCAGCGCCTCGCGGGCGGCCAACTCGG
>NZ_JBEZXZ010000246.1:0-12065 GCF_040638275.1 Actinoplanes sp. NPDC026623
CACCGGATGGCCACCGGCGGCCTCGCCCTGCTGCTGGTCTCGATGGTCAGCAGCGTCCTGCTGATCGCCGACTACCTGATGAACATCTGGGCCGCCAGCAGGCTCGCGGCCAGCACCCGGCTGATCGTGCGCGGCGGGGTCGTCCCGCTGGACCCGGGCCTCGAACTGGTGGCGTACCGGATCGTGCAGGAGGCGCTCACCAACGCGCGCCGGCACGCGCCGGGCGCCGCCGTGGACGTGGAACTGCACTACCGGCCCGACGGCCTGCTGCTGCGCGTACGCGACAATGGTCCCGGGCCGCCGCCCGCCGGCCGGGCGCCCGGATCGGGCGGGCACGGCCTGCCCGGCATGCACGAGCGGGCCGCCATGGTCGGCGGCCGGCTCACCGCGGGGCCGGCACCGATCGGCGGTTTCCTCATCGAGGCCGTCCTACCGACCACGGGAACCGACCCATGAGCGCTATCCGGATCGTGGTCGTCGACGACCACGACGTTGTTCGCACGGCGTTCGCGGCGCTGCTGGCCACGCAGGACGACTTCACCGTGGTCGCGACCGCCCGCGACGGCGCGGAGGCGGTGGCGCTGTGCCGGGAGCACCGCCCGGATCTCGTGCTGATGGACGTCCGGATGCCGGTGCTCGACGGGATCGAGGCCACCCGCCGGATCGTGGCCGAATCCGGCGATCGCGGGCCGTGCATCCTCATCCTCACCACGTTTGACCTGGACGAACACGTCTATGACGCCCTGGCCGCCGGTGCGAGCGGTTTCCTGCTCAAGGATGTCACGGCGGAGCGGCTGTTCGACGCGGTCCGGGTGGTGGCGGGGGGCGAGGCCCTGCTCGCGCCGGCCGTCACCCGCCGGCTGGTCGAGGAGTTCGCCCGGCTGCGCCGGCAGCGGCGCGCGCCGGGCGCCGGGCTGGACGCCCTGACGCCCCGGGAGACCGAGGTGCTGTGCCTGATCGCCGAGGGGCTGTCCAATCCGGAGATCGCGGCCCGCCTCGTGGTCGGCGAGGAGACGGTCAAGACGCACGTGAGCCGGGTGCTGGCCAAGCTCGGGCTGCGCGACCGCACGCAGGCCGTCGTGGTCGCGTACGAGTCGGGGCTGGTCGTGCCCGGGCAGCCGCCGCGCCGGGATTAGCTGTCCTGGATGCGGCCCTTGGCCGCCGCCTGCGGATCGTCCCAGGGCTGCGGCACGTAGGGCGCCGAGTTTCCCCAGCCCCATTGCGGCACGGGCGCGTGGGCGATCGCCTCGACGCCGGGCCGGCTGTTGAACAGGGCGATCCGCGAGCCCCACTCCAGATAGGACAGGAACGCCTGGCGCACGTCCGGGTCGTCCGGCAGCAGCACCTCGTCGGCGGTCCGGGCGAGCCGGCTCACCCAGCGCTGCCGCTGCTCCTCGGTCAGGGCGCGGCCGTGGTGCGCCCGCACCATGTGCTCGTAGCCCCCGTGGTGGGCGGTGTATTCGGCCGGACCGCCGAAGGTCTCGCCCAGCCAGGCGGCGACGTGCTTCGGATGGGCGGGATCCATCCCGCGGAAGACCGGCTCCAGCAGCTCGTCGGGCTCGTTGAGGATGCCGTCGTAGAACGCGGTGGTCAGCCGCTCGAGCGCCTCGCGGCCACCCAGCCAGGCATAGACCGTCGGGGTGTTGTCGAGCCCGGGCGGCAGCGGGTCGCGGAAGCCGGCGTAGCGGTGCGAGCCGTCGCAGAAGGGTTTGGTGCCGGAGTGCCCGCATCGGCACAGCCGCTGCCGCGGGCGGGCGGCGTAGGTCTCGCCGTCCGCGCCGACGAGCCGGACCGCACCGCAGACCTCGAAGGGGCCGTCCACCGTCGGCGTGATCGACGGCGCGCCGTCGACGGGCGCGCCGCCGCCGCGTTCGGCCGTCTCCGGGCCGGTCCAGCCCTTCAGCCCGTGGGTGGAGTCGCAGAACGGCTTGTTGCGCGACCCGCCGCAGCGGCACAGGTGCCAGATCCCCTCGGCCCGCAGCTCGTTGCCGTCGGTGTCCCGGATGGACACCTCACCCTCGACCCGGTACGGCCCGTCCTCGGTGATCCGAATAGTCGCCATACGTCCCCCTCGTAATGAAGTAATCATGTAAGCATGACCACTTCCGCGGGGGCAAGCCCGGCTCAGACCTCGTCGAGCCGGAAGCCGACCTTCATGGTGACCTGGACGTGCCCGATCTCGCCGTCCGCCAGGTGACCGCGGATCTCGGTCACCTCGAACCATTCGAGGTGGTGCAGGGTCTGCGAGGCTCGCTTCACGGCGTTGCGGATCGCCTGGTCCACGCCGTCGGGTGAGCTGCCGACGATCTCGGTCACGCGGTAGGTGTGCTCGCTCATCTCGTTCCCTTCGAAAGGGCCGTCCTGGATGAAGGATCGCCACCCAGTATGGCCCCGGAGCGCGGGCGACACGCGTCAGACGGTGACGGTGACCTTTCCCCGGGCGTGTCCAGTCTCGACGTGCCGGATCGCCTCCGCCGCCTCGCTCAGCGCGAACGTCCGTTCGACGACCGGCACGATCCTGGCGTCCTCGGCCAGCTCACGCAGGGTGGCGAGGTTCGTCCGGCTGCCCACCACCGTGAGGATCCGCACCCGCTGCCGGGTGAAGGACGCCGTCAGCTTCCCCCGGACGATGAGCCCGACCGGCCCGAGGAGGCTGCCGCCCGCGAACACGCCGCCGCCGGCCAGCACGAGGGTGCCGGCGGGGGCGAGCGTCCGGCGCAGGTCGCCCAGGGACCGGTTGCCGACCAGGTCGAGAACGACGTCGTAGCCGCCGGCGCCGCGCGCGAAGTCGGTCAGCCGATAGTCGACGACGTCATCGGCGCCGAGCCGCCGGACCAGGTCCGCGTTGCCGCCGCTGCACACCCCGGTCACGTGCGCGCCGAACGCCTTGGCCAGCTGGACGGCGAAGGTGCCGACGCCGCCCGCGGCGCCGTTGACCAGGACCCGAAGGCCGGGGCGCACCCGGCCCTCGTCGCGCACGGCCATGAGTGCGGTGTTGCCGGCCAGCGGAAGGGCCGCGGCCTGCTCGAAGGTGAGGTTGGCCGGCTTCGGCTCGATGACGTCGTCCGGGACGGCCACGAACTCGGCGAACGTGCCCGGGGCCTCGCCGAAGACCTCGTCGCCGGGGCGGAACCGGGTCACCCCGGCGCCGACCGCCTCGACCCGGCCGGCGAAGTCCCGGCCGCGGATCGGCACCCGCGGGCCGCGGCGCCCGAACACCGCGCCGTCCATCAGCCGCGCCACGTAGGGGTCACCCCGCATGACGTGCCAGTCGTACGCGTTGACGGCCGCCGCCCGCACCCGGACGAGCACCTGCTGGCCGGCGGCGACGGGGGTGTCGACCTCCTCGAATCGCAGGACGTCGGGTGGGCCGTACCGGTCCTGGACGATTGCCTTCATCGGGCTTCCTTCGCTTCCGGGGGCGCTCGCAGGTGTACGGCGTACACCTGCGACCGACGGTAGGGTGTACGGCGTACACCTGTCAAGGGCGACCGGTCGTCTGCGACGCTTCGGCGGGAGGTGGTCGCGTGGATGGGGCCGTGGACGCGTTACCGCGGGCGCCGCTGAGCAGAGACCGCGTACTGCGCGCCGCAGTCGCGCGCGCGGACGAGGCGGGCCTCGACGCGCTCAGCATGCGCAAGCTCGCCCAGGAGCTCGGCGTGGTGCCGATGGCGCTCTACAAGCACGTGGCCAACAAGGAGCAACTGCTCGACGGCATGATCGACGTGGTGGTGGCCGAGATCGAGGACCCGGCGCCGGGCGCCGGGTGGAAGGCCGCCGTCCGGCAGCGCATCCTCTGCGCCCGCCGGGTGCTGCTCCGGCACCCCTGGGCGTCGCAGGTGATCGAGTCGCGCGTCTCCCCCACCCCGGCGACACTGCGGTACCTGGACTCGATGATCGGCACGCTCCGCCGCGGCGGGTTCAGCGTCGACCTCACCCACCACGCCATCCACGCGCTGGGCAGCCGGCTGTGGGGCTTCAGCCAGGAGGTCTACAACGAACCGCCCGGCGGCGAGGCCGACCCGCGTACGCAGGCCCTGATGCTCGGCGAGATGCGCGCGCACTACCCGCACGTCACCGAGCTGGCGATGGCGGTGTCCCACGACGACGCCTCCGTCGTGGGGCCGGGGTGCGACGACCAGTTCGAGTTCGAGTTCGCCCTGGACATCCTCCTGGACGGCCTCGACCGTCTGCGCGACCTCCACGGACAGCCGGGCGGCGTGTTCGCCGAACGGCCCACCCGGCCGGTGCCGGGGACATAGCGTCGCCCATGTGACGGCGGAAGATGCCGGGCGGGCCCCCGCGCGGGCGTTGCACCGGATGTGGCGATGGCCGGTGCGGCGGCTGCTGATCGCCGGCTTCGGGGTCTCCGCGGCGGGGTTGATCCTGGTCGCCGTCAGCTCGTACGTGCGGATCGGTTCGCTGGTGGCGGACCAGGTGCCGGTGACGCACGCCAACGAGGCGCTGCACCGCATCGACGTGGTCCGCTCCGACATCCAGGACGCCGAGCGCGGCCAGCGCGGTTATCTCATCACCGGCCAGCCCGCGTACCTGACGCCGTACCATCAGGCGCTCGACCGGATCGACGACAGCGTGGGGTGGCTGCGGGAGCTCACCGCCGGCGACCCCGATCAGCAGCGGCTGCTGTCCGAGCTGACCGCGACGCTGACGGAGAAGCTGGCCGAGATGGACCAGACGATCTCGCTCCGGGACGAGCAGGGTTTCGGGGCCGCCCAGCGGCTGGTGCTCACCCAGCGCGGTGCGGCGGCGATGGAACGGATCGAGACGCTGGTGGAGCTGATGCACGCCCGCCAGACGGAACACCTGCAACAGCTGCAGCGGGCCAGCGCCAGGCGCGCGGAGGCGACCCAGCGGCTGATCCTGTGGACGTCGCTGCTGAGCCTGCTGGTCATCGCCGGCGTCGGGTACGCGGTGACCCGGGCGGTGAGCGTGCCGGTGAGCCGGGTGACGACGGCGGCCCGGCGGATCATCGACGGGAACCTGGCGCAGCGCGTCGAGGTGTCCGGCCCCTCCGACCTCGCCCGGATGGCCACGCTGGTCAACGAATCGATGCGGGTCATGGCGTCGGCGCGGGACGAGGCGATGGCGGCCACGGCGGCCAAGTCCGCGTTCCTGGCGACGATGAGCCACGAGATCCGCACGCCGATGAACGGCGTGATCGGCCTGGTCGCGCTGCTGCTGCGTACCGATCTCGACGAGACCCAGCGCCGTTACGCCGAGAGCATCCGGTCCGCCGGGCGGGCGCTGGTGGCGGTGATCAGCGACATCCTCGACTTCTCCAAGATCGACGCGGGCGCCCTGGTGCTCGACGAGACCGACCTCAACCTCGGCAGCATCGTCGAGGACGTCCTCGACATGGTGGCCGAGACCGCGCGGGTCAAGAAACTGGAGCTGATCGGCCAGTGCCACCACGACGTGCCGCAGTGGCTCCGCGGTGACCCGGTCCGGATACGCCAGATCCTGTTGAACTTCACCACCAACGCCATCAAGTTCACCGACCGCGGCGAGGTCTCCGTCGTTGTCCGGCCGGCGCCCCGCGCCCCGGAGGGGGACGGGCCGATCGTCGTCCGGCTACAGGTCAGCGACACCGGCATCGGCATCGACCGGGAGCTGCACGATCGGCTGTTCGAGGCGTTCACCCAGGCCGACGTCTCCACCACCCGCCAGTACGGCGGGAGCGGCCTCGGCCTGGCGATCTGCCGGGAACTGGTCACGGCGATGGGCGGCGAGATCGGCGTGGAGAGCGAACCCGGCCGGGGCAGCACCTTCTGGTGCGACATCCCGCTGAAGCGGGACGCGGCCACCCGGGCGCCGCAGGCCCACCTGGCCGGCCTCGCGGGCATGCGGGTGCTGGTGGCCGACGACAACGCCACCACCCGGGAGGTCCTCGAGGAGCAGCTCACCAGCTGGGCGATCGTGACCACCTCGGCCGAGTCGGGCGAGCAGACGGTCGAGCGGCTGTGGCAGGCGTCGATCGCCGGGCAGCCGTACGACGTCGCCCTCATCGACCAGGTCCTGCCCGACGGCGACGGCGCGGAACTCGCCGCCCGGATCCGGGAGCACCCCGGCATCCCGCCGCTTCCGGTGGTGCTGCTCAGCAGCGAAACCGTGTCGCCCGAGCGGCTGCGGGAGGTGGGCATCGCGGCCGAGGTGCGCAAGCCGGTGCAGCAGTCCGCGCTGTTCAACTGCCTGATCGAGCTCGCCGGGGAGGAGCTGCCGGCGGCCGGGCCCGAGGCGGCGACGGGCCCCGCGGCCGGCACGCCCCCGCGGCGGCGGGGCCGGGTGCTGCTGGTCGAGGACAACGCCACCAACCAGATCGTCGCGGCCGGGGTCCTCGACCACCTGGGGTTCGAGGTGGACATCGCCGCCGACGGGGTGCAGGCCCTCAACCGCGGCGCGGATCGCGGCTATCTGGCCGTCCTGATGGACTGCCAGATGCCGCGCATGGACGGCTACGAGGCGACCCGGCGATGGCGCGAACGCGAGGAACGGGTCGCCGCGCCGGGCGTTGCGCCGAGCCGTACCCCGATCATCGCGATGACCGCGGCCGCGCTGCGGGAGGACCGCGAGCGGTGCCTGGCCGCCGGCATGGACGACTACCTCAGCAAGCCGTTCGAGCCCGACGACCTCGCCGCCGCCCTGGGCCGGTGGGTCGATCCGCCGGAGCCGGAACCGGCGGAGGGCACCGGCGCCGGCCCGCCCGCGGAGACGATCGCCGACCGCCTCGCCGACCTGCGAAAATACGCGCAGCCCGAGACCATCACGAACCTGATCACCACGTTCCTGGGCGAGGCTCCGGGCCAGCTCGCCGCGCTGGACCTGGCCGTCGGCGCGGGAGACGCCGATGCGGTCCGGCACGCCGCGCACGGCCTGCGGGGTGCGGCGTCGAACCTCGGCGCGGGCGCGATGGCCTCGGTCTGCGAGCTCCTCGAGGTGTCGGCCCGCAACCACGATCTGACCGGCGCGCGCGACGCGCTCGGGCGGCTGCACCTCGAGTTCGCCGGCGTCCGAAGCGCACTTCGGCTGCAATCCGAGCACAAATCCGCCTAGAATGCCAGAAATGAAGGCATTGCGATGAGCACCGTCCTCGTCGTCGATGACCAGAAGGCCAACCGTGAGCTGGTCCGCGACATCCTGACCTACCGCGGGCACACCGTCATCGAGGCCCACGAGGGCAGCGAAGCGCTCGGGCTGGCCCACGCCCGGCACCCCGACCTCGTGCTCACCGACGTGCTCATGCCCGGCATGGACGGCTACCAGCTCGCGCACGAGCTCCGCGCGGCCCCCGACACCGCCGACACCCCCATACTCTTCCTCACCGCCAACTACCTGCCCGCCGAGGCGCAGCCCGTCGCCGAGGCCTGCGGCGTCGCCGGCGTCCTGCTGAAATCGACCGACCCGCAGACCCTGCTGCGCACCGTCGACCAGGCGATCGCCACCGCCGCCGAGACACACACCCGCTTCGACCCCGACAACGCCGCCCGGGCCCGCCGGCGCGCCGTCGACGCGAAGCTGCTCGAACGCACCAATGTGCTCGCCGAGACCGCGGCCCGGTTCCAGCTGATGGCTGACCACTCGCCCGTCGGCACCGTGTTCGGCGACCGGCACGGGTCCGCCAACTACGTCAACGGCAGGTTCGTCGCCATCATGGGCCTGCCCCCCCGACGAACTGCTCGGCCACGGCTGGCTGCGCTGCGTGAACCCCGGCCGGCGCGACGCCATACTCGCCGTCGTCGGCGACCGCGCGCGGGCCGGTTCGCAGCACCACTTCCGCGGCCAGGTCACCATGCCCGACGACCGCCCGCGATGGCTGCAGGTCAACATCCAGTCGATCCCCGACAGCGCGGCGCAGGGCTTCATCGCCACCGTCGACGACATCACCACCGCCGTCGAGACCGAGCGGCAGCGGCAGGCCGCCGAGCGCAAGCGCTACGTCGACGCCCGCATCCGGGCCGCGCAGCGCCTCGAGGGCCTCAGCCGCCTGGCCGGCGGGGTCGCGCACGACTTCAACAACATCCTGGGCGCGATCCTCGGCTTCGAGGGCCTGGTCGCCGACACCATCACCGAACTCGCCGACGCCGGCAAACTGCCGGCCGAGACCAGCAGCATGCTGCTCAACGACCTCGCACAGATCCGCAAGGGCGGGCGCCGGGCCACCGACCTCACCCAGCAGCTGCTCACCTTCGGCAGCCGCAAGCAGCTGTCGGTGTCGCCGCTGGACCTCAACGAGGCGATCCGCGAGTCCAACGACCTGCTCGCACCCAGCATCGGCGCGGGCATCCAGGTCGTCACCCACCTGGACCCCGGCCTGCGCCCGGTCCTCGCCGAGGGGGTCAACGTCGGCCAGATCCTGCTGAACCTCACCATGAACGCCCGCGACGCGATGCCCGACGGCGGAACCCTCACCATCACCACGTCCACCGTGGACATCAGCGGCGACGAGAACCTCGAAAACGCGCTCCCGCCCGGGAGATACGCCCGGCTCACCCTGCGCGACACCGGCGTCGGGATGGCGCCGGAGACCCTCGACCGCGCCCTGGAACCCTTCTACACCACCAAGCCCAAGGGCAGCGCCGCCGGACTCGGCCTCGCCACCACCTACGGCCTCGTCAATCAGCTCGGCGGCTCACTGCGCATCGAGTCGGCACCGAGGCGGGGCACCATGGTGACCATCTGCCTGCCCACCACCGAGGACCCGATCGAGGCGCCGCCGGCGACCGGCATCACCGCCTCGGGCGGCAACGAGATCGTCCTCGTCGTCGACGACGAGGACGGCATCCGCGAAACGGTCGCCCGCAACCTGTCCCACGCGGGCTACACCGTCATCACCGCCGCCGACGGCGCCCACGCCCTCGACCTGGCCGCCGACCACGACGCCATCAACCTGCTGCTCACCGACGTCGTGATGCCCGGCATGACCGGACCCGAACTCGCCCGCCGGTTCGCCGCCGACCGCCCGGCCGGCCGGGTCCTGCTCATGTCCGGCTACGCCGAGGGCCTGATCGACCGCCACGGCATGCTCCCGCCCGGCACCACGTTGCTGGCCAAGCCCTTCACGACGGCTCAACTGCTCACCGCCGTACGGGCCGCCGTACAGGCCCGTCAACCGACGTGACGGCGCGCCCTGACGAGGGCGCGGACCACGAGCAGCGCGGCCACGGCGACGACCTGGCCGGCGATGAGGACCCGGTTGACGTCGACGACGGGACGCCAGGTGACCTCGCCGTCCTTCAGGGCGAAGACCCCGAGCGGCCGGGCCGCCGTGCCGAAGCCGCCGCCCATTCCGCGCTGTTCCCGGCCCTCGTCCTCGCTCCCGCTGCCGCCTCCCCCGCCGGCGCCGCCGGCGACCCTGGCCACCGGCAGCAGGAGTGTGCCGTCATGCACGATCGGCGCGCCGAACACCCTGTCGGCGCGCCCGGGTGCGGCGCCGCGGCTGGGAGGGGGACGCCGAGCGGCTGGCCCGGGCTGGGAGCATCACGGCGAGTCCTGTGATGTCCCAGTGCCCGGGCACGGCTGAGGAGAGCCGGCCTACTCCTCGACGTAGCGGCGTAGGGCCTCGATCAGTTGCCGGTCATCGAGGTCGGTGTACGTCGCCCCGTCCGCACCGACCAGGATGAGGAACGGCCCGCAGGTCTCGTCCTCGCCCTTCATCCGCACCTGGGCGAGCTTGCGCCGGGTGGCGACCTCGTACAGCGTCACCCGGAAGTTGCTCACCTTCATCGGCACCTTCTTCGGCTTCGGCTTGTCGACGTGGCAGGTCGCCACCTTCGGGCCGATCGACACCGCCTCGGCGCAGGCCATCAACTGCACCTTCGCCGGGTTCTTGGGGGCCCAGGCGTTCTTGACCGCGTCGGCGGTGTCGTAGGGCAGGTCATAGATGGTGAGCACCAGCCAGGAGTCGAGGGCCTTGTCGTTCTGGCTGCTCATGACGATGGAGTGCGGGGCCAGGCCGGTGTACTTCGGCGCCTTCGGGTAATACCAGCCGTCGCAGACCCGGCTCAGGTCCTCGGCCTTGCGGACGGGATACGAGCTGCGCTTGGAGCCCTTCGGCACCGAGCCGCGGACCGTGGCGGCGAAGTCACCCTTGGCGGCGAGGGGCGCGGCCGCGCTCCGGCTCGGTGCGGCCGCTTCCCCGATCGCGGAGTTGGAGGCCGTGGTCTCCTTGGCGCCGGGTTCGTCCGACCCGAAGGTGTTCACGGCGACGCCGACGGCGCAGGCGAGGCCGAGCACCGCCACGACGGTGATCAGCCGGCGCGCCCACCGGGCCGGCGACCTGCCCGGCTCCGGCGTCACGGGATGCGGAAAATGATATGTCGGCGGCTCGGTGTAGCCACCCTGCTCGCCTGACGTGCCGGCCGGCTCCGGCCAGCCCTGCGACCCCGTGTCGGTCAACGAAAACTCCCTGTCCCCCCGCGGCGATATTGACGAGGCGCACTGTAGCCGCACGGGCATCGGCTCCGCAGGCTCATATCGCCCATCCGGGAGCCTCGATGGGTGACGTCGGTCGCACCGTTCTTCTCACCTCGGCGGCGCGGCGGCCGATGGGTGCGTGAAGATTCGAGGAGGAACCCATGTCGGTCAGTTCGGTAGGCGCGGGCGCGATGTTCGCGTTCAAGGCGGCGATCGGGGCGGGCTCGCCGTCCCCGGCGGCGCGGCAGGATCAGGTCAACGCGCAGGCGGACCTGTTGCAGGCGCTGATGGGCCTGCGCATGCCCGCGATCGCGGCCGCGCACCTGTCCGACGGCGCCGGGGTCGACCTCTACATGTGAGGCCCGGTCACAGGGCGATGTCGGCGGCGCCGCTGACCCGCTCGATGCGCAGGCGGCACAGCAGCTCGCCGTCGACGGCGTTCCGCTTGCCGAAGCCGGGGGCGAGCCGGGCCGGAACGTAGCGTTCGGCGATCTTCGTCGCCCACTCGAGCAGGTCCGGGGCCCGCAGCTCGAGGCTGACCGTGCCGCGGACCACGGCGAAGTCGTACGGATACTCGGACACGTCGACGGTGAGGGCCGCCCGCGGATTGGCCCGCAGGTTGCGCCCCTTGACCGTCTGCTCGCCGGTGTTGAACACGAGATCGTCGCCGTCGACCACGAACCAGATCGGCGCCACGTGCGGCAACCCGGCCGGCGATGCGGTGGCCAGCTTGCCGGTGCGGCTGCCCATCGAGAGGAAGTCCATCGCGTCCTGCCGGGTCATCGCTGCCATGCCCCCAGCATGCCCCGGGACGACCTGAACCGCTGCCCGTTCAGAGCCGCCGGATGACGTTCAGTCGCGCACCTGCCGTCAGGAAACCCGCGAGGATCAGCACCGACGCCGCCGCCTGAACGGCGACGGTGGTGCCGGTGACCCGGGCGGTCCACAGGGCGACCAGGGTGGGCAGCGTGCCGATCAGCGCGAGGTCCACCGCCTGGCCCAGCCAGAGCAGCGGGCCGCTGGGCACGACACCCATCGGGGTGACGATCAGCGGGTAGTCGTGGCGGACGAACGAGCGGCGCGCGGCCCGCAGGGCTCCGGCGGCCAGCGCGGGCCCGGCCGCGGCGCCGAGGCCGGCGGCGACCGCCACGCCGGCACCGGCCCGCCCGGCGACCAGGGCGATCGACAGCGCACCCCAGCAGACGGCCAGCGCGACCGGGAGCACCGACCTGAGCGCGAGCAGGCGGCGGCCGGTCAGGCCCAGCAGCCGGGACAGGGCCGGCCGGTCGGCGTCATAGCGGACGTTGCCGGTGAACTGGCCGATGGCGAGCAGGCCGGAACCCAGCCAGCCGACGGTCAGTACGGTGTCCGACGCCGCCAGGCCCGCCAGCAGGCCGCCGGTCGCGGCGAGCGCCAGGACGAGAAGCAGCCGGCTCGGCAGCCGGACCAGGGTCAGCAGATCGTGGGCCACGATCGCACCGTGCCCGGCGGGCGCCGCCATCCGGCCGCGCAGCCGCTGCCGCTGCCAGCGGCGATCCTCGGTGACGCGGGTCAGCAGGCCGGGATCGGCCGTGCCGGCGCCGTGGTTGAGGACCGCGGCCGACGACGCGGCCGCCCGCAGCGCCGTCAGCCGG
>NZ_JBEZXZ010000247.1:0-12035 GCF_040638275.1 Actinoplanes sp. NPDC026623
CCCGCCGGAACAGGAACACCAGCACGGTCATGGGTTGACGCATTGCCCGACACCTTTCAAAGTCCGACCACTCTCCTCAACCATGATCGGATATCCGCTCATGCCGCAGACAAAGGCGCGTCCTGCCTTCCGTCACCGTGCGTAAGCGATCGCTGGCCGACGACAGGTGTCCCGACCCCGCCCGAGGTGGCTCCCAAACTCGCGAACATCGAAATCGGCGAGATTTTGCTGGTGCCGAACTCAACGACCTCTGGTGCCGGAAAATCTCGGAATTCGCGACCAAACCACGGCCTCCTGACGGTCGGCGGCGATCGTCTGGGCGGCGGTTATGGCGAGCCCGTACGTGGAGCGTCCGAGCAGCAGGTTCGCCGGTGTCAACGCGGTGGAGCGGATCCGCGCCCGGATGCGGTACGGGTGAAGAATGTCAGCGACAGCGAACGGGAGATCCAAGTCCGGAAGCGTACGGTTGCCAGCTCGGCGGTCTCTCCCGGCTGCGGCGTGCCGTCGCCGCGGGCGCACGCCCTCAATCAACGCCAGGTGGCGGACCTACCGGCCGGCGACCCGCGCGCTGAGCCGGCGGCGCGAACCGTGTCCGGGCGCTGGCGCTGGCCGTCTTTTGCGGAGGCCGACTGGACCCAGGCAGCCCGCCAAGTCGCGCTCGCTCGCCGGTGCGGACAGCCGTCGATACGCTCGGGGGACGAGCCGCCACCACGCCTGGCCTGGGACAACACCCTGAGGGACGGCGGTAAAGATGTCGGCGCTGAGAACGCGCCGCTGCTGCCCCCGGTTCACCTGCGCGAACAGCCGCTAGCGGTTGCCCGGCCGGGCGATGACTCGAGGGTCGGCGCTGAAGGGCTGCAGTGTCATCGCATGGCCGTTCGCCTTCAGCAAGAAGACGCCGGCGCAGAAGGCCCAGGCCGGCAGGGTCAACCCCGCCACCCGCTCCATCCCGCCGACGCCGATCCCGGCGTCCAGCTGCGCCGCGAACAAGGCGGTCCCGGTCACCCCCAGCACCCCGAAAGCGAGGGTGACTGCCCGCAGCCGGCCGCCCCGGGCGAGGCCGGCGACCAGCAGCCCGATGTTGCCGACCACGAAGATCAGCAGGGCCGCCTGCAGGTGCATGTTCTCGTGGCGGTCGGCGGGGAAGAGCCCGGCCAGGCCGAAGCCGGCCGACCCGAGCAGCATCATGGACCGGCCCAAGCGCGCCGCCCGTCCCGCGCCCCAGTGCCGCCAGCTGAGCAGTAGCCCCGCGACGAGCAACACCGTCGTGAGCACGAAAGCCACGTTCATCGCGTCGTGCCACGGCGAGCAGACGTACCGGGGCCGGGTGGTGTCCCAGACGCCGCAGGTCACGTTGCCCAGGTCGCTGATGTTGTTGGTGGCCCAGCTGAACGCCGGCCGCTCCCAGCGGAGTCCAACGACGACGTTCGCGGCCAGAAAGAGTGGAGCGGCAGCGGTCAGGCACAGAGCCGCAATACGAATACGCATGCCGACGAGTAGACCAGCGCCGGCGCCGCGGATCACTACAGCCAGCCACCGGCCGCGAGGTATGCCCAGCCCTACCGGACGTTGACAGTCCCGCGCGCTCCGCGCGCGGCAGATCGTCACCATCCGTGAAGAATCCGTCAGGAGTGAGCCAGAGCCAAGGAATTACCACCCGCGCGGGCGTCGGTGACTGCCTCGGCCTGACAATGCTCGCTGTGGTGATCCCCGTTAGGGTGACACGTATTCAACACGGAATAGTGCGGTAAGCGGCTACGGTCGCCCGTCATCGAACACTTGAGGGACATATGGCGAAGCGGATTGTCGAAACCCTGATCGATGATATCGATGGGAGTGTCGCCACCGAGACCGTCACGTTCTCGGTGGACGGCTGGAACTACACCATTGATCTGTCCGAGAAGAACGCGGGCACCCTGCGCGAGGTGCTTGCTTCGTATGTCGCGGCCGGTACCCGCGTCGGCCGGGGCGCCGGCACGTGGCGGCCAGGCCTCGCCGCAAGCGGCCACCGCGCGAGCCGGGCCGACAATAAGAGCGTGTCTCATTTGGATGGTGGCTGGTCTGCGGCATGATCTCTGATTCGTGATCGAAGACATGATCCGGACCTAGGCGCCGGACGATCTCTGGGACATCGCTGAACCCATTGATCCCTGCCCCGCCTCGGCGCCGGCAGGGCGGTGGACGTCGCCGAGGGTATTCGCCGCGATCGTTTACCTCACCCAGGCCGGCTGTTCGTGGTGGAAGCTTCCAGGCGCGATGTTCGGCGTCAGCCGGGCCACCGCCCACCGCCGGTTCACCGAATGGACCGCCAGCGGCCTGTGGGTTCGCCTGCACCAACAACAGCTGCACCAACTCGGCGAGATCGGGAAGATCGACTGGTCGAGGGCCGTGGTCGATGCGATCAACGTCCGGGCGGAAAAGGGGGGCGACCTGACCGGCCCAAACCCCGTCGATCGCCGCAAACCCGGCTCGAAGATCCACGTCCTGTGCGACCGCACCGGCATCCCGCTGACCGTGCTGATCTCGGCCGCGAACACCCACGACAGCCACCTCCTGATGCCCCTGCTGGACTCGATCATCCCCGTCCGCGGCGGCCCCGGCACCGCCCGGACAAACTGCACGCCGACAAGGCCTACGACGCAAAAGCGCTCCGCGCTGAAGTTCACCGGCGCGGCATCACGGTGCGGATCGCCCGCAAGGGTGTGGAGTCGTCCACCCGGCTGGTCCGGCACCGCTGGATCGTCGAGTCGTGCCTGTCCTGGCTGACCCGCAACCGGCGACTCGTGCGCCGCTACGACCGCAAAGCCGACCACTTCCAAGGCTTCGCCGACCTCGCATGCGCCCTGCTCAGCTACCACCGATTCCAAAAGATCACCAAATGAGACCCGCCCTAGGGCAGCCTGGCCGAACCGCTCGGCAAGGACCTGGTGGCGCGTAGCAGCGGCAACGGCCACCGCACCAATTCGCTCCGCAGGTAGCAATGTAGAAGACCAAACTTGGGGCCGGTTGACCGTCCTTGATGCAGGCCAGCATCGTCCGTGCTGGCTCATCAGCGCGGACAGGTGACACGACAGGACGCGCTCAACTCGGCAAGAGCGCGCGCCCAGCCGCCACGAGCCACTACACGCAGCGTGACATCTCGCCGGAAGCTGGCGCCCGCGGCGCGGCAGATGAGTGAAGGCAACTGACTGTTGGTGAGGTCGTGAAATCCTTCAACACGGACGGCAGGGCATAGAAATCCAACCACCGACTCCATGAAACTCAGTGAAGATCAGCCTGTCCGAAGAAGTCGGGGCGGCTCACACACCAGTCATGTCTGCCCCGGCGCTGGCCGCGGCGTCCGACCGGGGCCACGGGGGCCGTCAGAATCATCCCAGAAGTTTATCCCCGAAGGTGCCGGGAATGTCGGGCATCCCGGCACCATAAGGAGAACTTCGATGTCAGCTCCCACCCCCGTGGAAGCCCGCGGGCACCAAGCGACCACCCTGTCCGGCCGTAATGTGCTCTCCGGTGTTCTGCTGGGCCTGGGCATCGCCGCGTTCGTCGACGAGGTCGTCTTCCACCAGATCCTGCACTGGCACCACTTCTACGACAAGGGCACGCCGGCGGCCGGACTGATCTCCGACGGCCTGTTCCACGCCTTCAGCTGGTTCGCCACCATCGCGGCACTGTTCCTGTTCGCCGACCTCCGACGCCGCGGCTCCTTCCACCGGTCGCTGTGGTGGGGCGGCCTGCTGCTCGGCACCGGCGGTTTCCAGCTCTACGACGGCACCCTGCAGCACAAGGCCATGCGCCTGCACCAGATCCGCTACGACGTCGACCTGACCCCGTACGACTGGACGTGGAACATCACAGCCGTCCTGCTTATCGTCGCCGGCACGATTCTGCTGCTCCGAGCCCGCCGCCGACCCGCCTGACCGATGGAACCCATGCCCGGCATCTCCGGGGTCTTCGCTGTCGTCCTGCTGACCGCCGCGCTCGGCTACCTGGCCGGCGCGGTGGTCATACGTCGCCGGGGTGGCTGGTGGCCGGCCGAGCGGACTGCCAGCTGGATCGCGGGACTCGTGGCCGCGGCGGCCGCTCTGATCGGCCCCCTCGCCGACGCCGCACACCACGACTTCACCGCGCATATGGCCGGGCATCTTCTGCTTGGCATGACCGCGCCGCTGCTGCTCGTCCTGGCTGCACCGGTCACCCTCGCCCTGCGAGCACTGCCCGTCGCCCGAGCCCGCACGTTGTCCCATGTACTGGCGAGCCGGCCGGCACGGGTATTGACGCACCCGCTCACAGCCGCGGCCCTCAACGGCGGCGGCCTGTGGGCGCTCTACACCACCGGCCTCTACGGTGCGATGCGCGACCATGCCTGGATCCACATGGCCGTCCACTTCCACGTCCTCGCCGCGGGATACCTCTTCACGGCAGCCGTCATCGGTGTCGACCCCGCCCCGCACCGGCCCGGCCGACGAACCAGGATCGCCGCCCTGATCGCCTTCCTGGCCGCGCACGCCATCCTCGCCAAACACCTCTACGGTCACCCTTGGACCGGCGTCCTACCCGCTGACGCCCGCACCGGCGCCGAACTCATGTACTACGGCGGCGACCTGACCGACCTCGCGCTGATCTACCTCTTCTGCCGGCAGTGGTTCCAGGCCGCCGACCCCGCACGTCGCAACCGGCCTGCCGCACCCCGCATCCACGTCGTCCGGCCATCCCGCGCACCATGGCGCCTGCCCGCCGAGTTCAGAGTCCAAGGACATAGCGCACGGGACCGAAATATGGTGAGCCACTGATGGACGAGACCGACGCCGCTGCGCTCGACGACCCGGTCCGAGGTTCCTAGTACGGCGCACACGCGCACCTCGGACGCTCGATCGGCAACGCCCTCATCTACCACGACGGCATCGCAACCTTCGCGACGGTGCCGACCCACCAGACACCGAGTGACTGGATCGGTCCAGACGTTCCGTGGGTGCTCCGTGGCTGCTCGGATGTTTCAGATCCTGGACGGAATTGACGCACGGTCCCTGGACCCGATTCCGGATTGGACGATCTCCACGCGATCACCCAGCGCAAGGCATGGGCTGACCTGCCAATATTCGGCGTGCCCGGGTCGCTACGCTCCGAATAGAGGGAAGCGGTGATTGCTGCAGATTTAAGTCCTCAGCTCTGCCATTGAGCTAGCAGCCCGCGCGCCATCAGGCCACCCGAGGCCCTTGGGCCGGGCGCCATTCGCCGTACGGGCCGGCGGCCGTCCGTCTCGCGACGGGATACGCCGCCGCCCTCTGGGGCCGGTCTGTACGGGACAGTGCCGCGGGTGCGGCTGTGGCATGATCGCGAGCAGCTTTCGCTATGCCGGGCCGGGTACACGGCCGGCATCACCCCCTCCGAGCAAGGGGAAACCCCCATGTCTTCATTCTTCAGCCGTGCCCGCCTCGGGCGATATCTGGCCGTCTCCGCCGTGGTCCCGGCCCTGGTGTTGAGCACCGGCGGCGCAGCCGTCGCGGCGACCAACACCCTCTCCCTCACCATCGTGAACCGGGCCGGCGTCAAGGTGAAGGTCGCGGCCACCGCGGTCAACCTCGCCACCAGTTCGAGTTACCCGATCCGCAGCGGCACGAAGAAGAAGCTGCCCAAGGGCAGCTACGTCGTGATCACCGCGATCACCACCGGCAGCGCGACCACGCTCGGCGGCAAGTCCGTCAAGGTCTCCGGTTCCGCGAAGCTGACCATCGACGCCCGCCAGGGCAAGCGGGTCGCCCTCGCCGTGAGCCCGGCACCGGCCGATTCCTCTCGCAACCTCTTCGCCCGGATCTGCAGCAAGTCGGACGGCGCGAACTACGACGTCGAGGCCTACGGCGACACCATCTACGCCATCCCGACCACCTCCAAGAAGATCGCCTTCGCGGCGCTCGGCACGTGGAGCGACGGCTCGGGCCTGACCGACGCGTACGCGGTCGTGCACCAGACGACCGGCGTGCCGACGAGCCCGAGCCGGACGTTCAGCCGCTCCTCGCTCGCCACGGTCTCGGTCGTGTCCCGCCGCGGCCCGGCCGGCTCGAACACCGCCGATGTGGCCGTGCAGCCGATCAAGCGCGGGTGCGCCGACGACATGTACTCCGGCCTGTGGTCGACCGATCAGCCGACCAGCACGAAGCTGCGGCTCTCGACCGGTTCCTGGCACATCCGCTCGAACTCCGGTGCGATCACCAAGGACAACCAGTCCTGGAACATCGGCACCTACTTCGCCGAGCGCAAGGTCGCCGCGGGCAAGTCCTACTCGGTTCGGTTCCACAACGCCGCCTGGGGCCCGGGCACCCAGATCCCGACCACCATCCACGGCCGGGTCTCGTTCATGATGAACGAAATGTTCACCGACCCCTACTTCACCCGGAACGACACCGGCGGCGAGGGCGGCGACAGGGCGACTGCGACCCTGGTCTACAAGGGCAAGACGGTCAAGACGACGAGGGACCGGGGCTGGGAGCCCGAGATGACGGTCCTCGAATACAAGGTGAAGAAGGCCGGCTGGTACACGCTCACCAACACGGCGTCGCGGTACTACCCGGAGATCACCTACCCGGCCGGCCTGCTCTCCGCCAGGAGCGCCGTCAGCTTCCGCTTCTACATCAAGCCGAACAGCAGCGCGCTTGCCGAGGTCTCCTCCCTGACCATGGTCCCGGCCGGCCTGAACAACTGGAACAAGGCCAAGGGCGGCAGCACCACCAGCGTCCTGCTCAGACTGAACCGCTTCACCCAGGACCCGGACGCCAAGCGCGGCAAGGATCCCAAGCTCAAGTCGATGAGCGTCAAGATGTCGTCGGACAGCGGCAAGACCTGGCGCGCGGTGAAGGTCAAGAAGATCAACGGCACCTGGATCGCGCTCGTACCCAATCCCGCATCGGGTGCGGTTTCGCTGCGGGCCCGGGCCACGTACACCAGCGGCGGTTACACGGACGTGATGATCTACCGCGCGTACGGAATCGCCTGAGAGAAACGGCAAACGGCCGGGCATCCCCGCGGGGGCGCCCGGCCGTTTCGTTGTTCCCGCGAATTTCGACCAGATGGTAGAAAAGGACGGGAGGTAGGAATGAACGAGCTATCCGTCCAGCTGTACTCAGTCCGAGACGCCTTCGCCACCGACCCCGACCGCACCCTCGGCCGCCTGGCCGAGATCGGCTTCACCCAGGTCGAGCCCTACGGCATCCTCGAGAACGTCGAAAGCCTGCGCGCCGGCCTCACCGGCAACGGCCTCACCGCTCCCACCGCACACGCCGCGCTGCTCGGCGATGGCGTGGATCGGCACGCCGTCTTCGCCGCGGCCGCCGGGCTGGGCATCGCCGTCGTCATCGAACCCAAGGTCGAGCAGGCCCGCTGGCAGCGGTCCGCCGACATCGCCGCCACCGCGTCCGCGCTCAACGACGCCGCCAAGGTCGCCGCCGAGCACGGCGTCGCCGTCGGCTACCACAACCATTGGTGGGAGCCGGCCGCGCAGGCCGACGGCCGCTCCGGCCTGGAGGTCCTCGCCGAGCACCTCGATCCCGCCGTCGTGCTCGAGGTCGACACCTACTGGGCCGTGGCCGGCGGTGCGGACGCCCCCGCGCTCCTGCGCCGGCTCGGCGATCGCGTACGCGCCATCCACGTCAAGGACGGTGGCCTCGCCCTCGACGGCTCGGGCCAGGTTCCGGCCGGGCAGGGCCGACTCCCGCTCGACGAGGTGCTCGACGCGGCGCCGAACGCCCTGCGCGTCGTCGAGTTCGACCGCCACGACGACATCTTCGACGGCCTCGCCGCCAGCCTCCGCCGCCTGCGAGGGGCGGCGCGGTGAGCGTCGTCCACGTCGGACTCATCGGCGCCGGCGTCATCTCCGACACGTACCTGAAGAACCTCAAAAGCTTTCCGGACCTTCGCGTCGACATGGTCGCCGACCTGGACGTCGCCCGGGCCGAGGCCCAGGCGTCCCGGTACGGCGTCCCCGCCTCCGGAAGCGTGCGGGAACTCCTCGAGCGCCCCGGGATCGAACTGGTCGTGAACCTCACCGTCCCGGGCGCCCACGTCGAGGTCGGCCTGGCGGCCCTCGAGTCGGGCAAGCACGTCTGGGCCGAGAAGCCCCTCGCCCTGGACCGGCCGTCCGCCCGCAAGCTGCTCGATCGCGCCCACGAACTCGGCCTGCGCGTCGCGAGCGCACCGGACACCGTGCTCGGCGCCGGCCTGCAGACCGCGCGGCGCGCCATCGAGGCCGGGCGGATCGGCGAGCCGCTCACGGCTCTCGCGCTCTTCCAATCGCCCGGTCCCGAGAGCTGGCATCCCGCGCCCGAGTTCCTCTTCCGGGCCGGCGGCGGCCCGCTGCTCGACATGGGCCCCTACTACCTGACCGAACTCGTTCACCTGCTCGGCCCGGTTCGCAGGGTCACCGCGACGGGCGGCCGGGCCCGGGAAACCCGGGTGATCGGGTCCGGGCCCCGATCCGGTACGGCGTTCGCGGTCGAGGTCGCCACGACGGTGTCGGCGCTGCTGGAGTTCGAGCGCGGCGGCTCCGCGCAGGCGATGTTCAGCTTCGACTCGGCGCTGCCCCGGAGCGTCTTCGAGATCACCGGAACGCTCGGCACCGCCGTACTCCCGGATCCGAACCGCTTCGACGGCCGGACGGTGCTGCACCTGCCGGACCGGATCGAACTGGCGCCGGAGGGTCATTCGGCGTCGCGCGGCACGGGCGTGCTCGAGATGGCCCGGGCCATCCGTTCCGGCCGGCCGGAACGGGCCTCCGGCGCGCTCGCCTTCCACGTGCTCGACGCCATGCAGTCCATCGAGGAGTCGATCGCCGACGGGCGGCCTGTGCTGCTGCAGAGCACGGTCGAGGTGCCGCCCCCGCTCGCGCCCGACTGGGACCCGTACGCGAGAACGCTTCAGGGTCCCTGATCGAACGGGACGGTCAGCAGGTCCTGCAGGTAGAACCGCAGCGCACCGACGAGATCCACCGCGCTGCCGTTGGACAGCCACTGGACCTGCAGGCCGTCCATCAACGCCACCAGGTTCAGCCCCGCGAACTCGGGATCGACGCCCTCGCGCAGCTCGCCGCGCGCGGCAAGCACCCTGAACGAGTCGACCACGTAGCGCCGCGCCGTCGCGTAATGCCGCTCGAAGTAGTCGTGCGCCGGGTGTTCGGCCGCGACCGCCTCGGCCGCCAGCCGCGAATACACGTCCACGATCCCCGGATGCCGCACGTTGTAGCCGGCGAGCGCGATCAGCCGGCGCAGGGCGTCGAGCCCGGGCGGCACCGAGAGACGCTCACGCTCGGTGTCCTCCGCGTCGCGACGCTCCAACACCGCCGCGAGCAGCGCCTCTTTGGTCGGAAAGTAGTAGAGCAGACCCGCGTGCGTGATGCCGACGCGCCGCGCGATCTCCCGCAGCGACGAGGCGCGATACCCCGCCTCGGCATAGACGCCGACGGCCGTCGTGATGATGTCTTCCCGACGGATCCGGCCCTTCAGATAGCCCTCGGCCACCCGGCAATCATGCCGCATCGTCGTAGGGTCAGAGGCATGTCGACCTCGCGCGTGACCGTGATCCTCGAGTGCGGCCGGCCATGAGTGGTTCGCTCGCTGCCGACCTGCCGGGCCTAGACCTGATCACCGACGCCGACGTGCTCGACTCGCTCAGCCACGACGACGCCGAGTGGGCGCCCGCCGGCAGGCCGGTCGGCGCGGTCCGCGCCCGCACGACAGAGGAGGTGGGCACTGTCGTCGCGGCCTGCGCGGCACGGCGGATCCCGGTGGTCGCCCGGGGTGCCGGCACCGGCCTGTCCGGCGGCGCGAACGCGGTCGACGGCGGCCTCATCCTGGACCTGTCCAGGATGAACCGGATCCTCGAGATCGACCCCGACAACATGATCGCCGTCGTCCAGCCCGGCGTCGTCAACGACGACCTCAAGGCGGCCGTCGCCGAGCACGGCCTCTGGTACCCGCCCGACCCGGCGAGCGCGCCCTGGTCGACCATCGGCGGCAACGTGGCGACGAACGCCGGCGGCCTCTGCTGCCTCAAATACGGCGTCACCCGCGACTACGTCCTCGGCCTGCAGGCCGTCGTCGGCGGCCCGGCGGGCCCATACGGTACGGCGGTACGCGTCGGCCGCCGCACCACGAAGGGCGTGGCCGGGTACGACCTGGTCGGACTGCTCGTCGGCTCGGAAGGCACCCTCGGCGTCGTCACGGAGATCACGCTGCGCCTGCGCCCCGCCCGCACCGCGGCGCCCCGTACCGTCGTCGGCGCCTTCGACAGCATCGTGGCGGCGGGGAACGCGGTGGCGGCGTGCACCCGTCGCGGCCTGCTGCCCACCACGCTCGAGTTGCTGGACCAGGCCTGCCTGCGCGCGGTCGAGGAGTGGAAACACCTGGGACTGTCGGCGACGGCAGAGGCCCTGCTCCTGGCCCAGATCGACACGCCGGGCGAGGCCGGCCACGACGAGGCCGACACGCTGGCCCGGGTCTTCCAGGACGCGGGCGCACAGTGGGCCGAACGATCCACGGACGAATTCGAGGCGGAGGCGCTGTTCGCCGCCCGCCGGCTCGCCTATCCGGCGATGGAGCGGCTCGGTCCGGTGCTGACCGAGGACGTCTGCGTGCCCCGGTCGGCGGTGCCGGCGATGCTGGCGTCGATCCAGGCGATCGCCGCCCGGCACGGGGTCGCGATCGCGACGATCGCCCACGCCGGCGACGGCAACCTGCACCCCTTGATCCGTACGCCGGCCGGCGACGAGGCGGCCCGCCGCGCAGCGCAGGAGGCCTTCGAGGAGATACTCACCGAGGCGATCGCACTCGGCGGCACGGTAACCGGCGAACACGGCGTCGGCCTGCTGAAACGCGCCGGCATACGGCAGGAGCTGGAGCCGCCCGCACTGTCGATGATGCAGGCGCTGAAGCGAACCCTGGACCCCCTGGACCTCTTCAACCCGGGCAAGGTCGTCGGAATCTAGTCCGCAATCCACTGCCGGGCACTCAGCCGGACCACGTGGCCGGCCGCCGCGGTCGCGGTGCCCTCACCCAACTTCCTAGCTGCGGGCCACTGTCAGCGACGAAACCCCGCTGGTGGCGTCGACCTCGAACCGATCGGTTGCGGTGTCCCAGCCCGGTGCGACGAAGACCGATCCGCCGGAGACCCCGGAGTGCGTCTGTCCGTCCACTGTGACGTCGCCCGCCCCGCTGCCGGTGGCGACACGAACCGGCGCGGTGCCGGTCAGATGTACGAGCAGCTGGCTCGCACCGCCGGCGACGGTGACCCGCTGCGTTCCACGGGCGGCGGGAAGCATGACCTCGGCCCGGCTGGTACCCGCGACGAAGTCGACGTCTCCGCCGGACCCGCCGGTGAGGTCGACCGTCTGATCACTGGCCCCGCCGGCGAGCCGGACGCCCCAGCGCACGTCGTCGCTGAGCACAACGGTGACGATCGCGGGCCCGTCGCGGCCGGTGTCACGTAGCTCCGCGACGACGGCGGAACCGTCGGCCTTGACCTTCGGCACGACCGTGGAATCCGCGGGCGTGGAAACCCGGTAGAGGTCGGTGCCCAGATCACCGACGTCCACGCGGACCACGGTGGCGGCGTTGACCAGCGCAAACGTGGCCGGCTTGCCCGCTTTGACAGTGCCGCCGTGTACGACGTGGTCGGGCTCGCTGGGCGCGGCCTGGCCGATGCCGGGAAGCCCGAGCCCGGTCCCGCCGCCGGGCCAGGTCGGCGCCGGCCCGGGGGAGCCCGGGAGGTCGCTGTCGGGGGCCACGTAGCCGGGTTGATGGTCGGGGTTGTAGTCCCGCCCGCCGCCATCGGCCACGGAACACCCTGCCATCAGCCCCACGGCGACGGCCAACGCTCCTACTCGGACAGCCACAACCACCTGTTACCCACCGCCCACGCCGGCTACACGATGCATCGCGTCATGATGCCACGTAAACGCAGAAAAGGCCCACCCCTGTTAGGGGTGGGCCTTTCCTATCACGTTAAGTCCGGCGGTGTCCTACTCTCCCACACCCTCCCGAGTGCAGTACCAT
>NZ_JBEZXZ010000248.1:0-12001 GCF_040638275.1 Actinoplanes sp. NPDC026623
GGCGGGCCGCTGCGCGGGCGCCGGGTCGGCCGTTCGGGCGCGCCTGCCGCGGGACAGCGAGGCGAGCGCGCCGACCACCGACATGGCGATGGCCAGCCAGAACACGATCACCAGGCCGTGGTGGAACGGCGCCGCGATGAGCCGCGGGAAGAAACCGAGGCCGGTGAGCGTGGCCGCGTTGTCCGGCGGCAGGGCGCCGAGGACCTGCGGCCCGAGCAGCTCGGCGATCGGGTTGTAACCGAGGAACGCCGCGAACAGCGTGCCGACCGGCGGCAGCTGGGCGACCCCGGCGGCGGTCGCCGCGGGCACGCCCTGCGCGGTGAGGCCGGAGCCCAGCGCGCCCGGCAGGGAGTCGGCCAGGCCCGCGACCATGAGCGAGAAGAACACCCCGATGGAGAGCACCTGGCCCGCGTTCATGAACGTGGCCCGCATGCCGGAGGCGGCGCCGCGCATGGCCGCGGGCACGCTGGACATGATCTGCGCGGTGTTCGGCGCGGCGAACAGGCCGCCGCCGATCCCGTTCACGAAGATCAGCACGGCGAACGCCGGGTAGGAGAAGTCGCCGGGGAGCATCAGCAGGCCGAGGAAGGAGGCGGCCATCACCAGCAGGCCCCCGCTCGCGAACGGGCGCGCGCCGAACCGGTCCGACAGGTACCCGGACGCCGGCCCCGCCACCAGGAAACCGATCGTCATGGGCAGCAGGTAGATGCCGGCCCACAGCGGCGTCGACTCGTAGGAGTAGCCGTGCAGCGGCAGCCAGATGCCCTGCAACCAGATGATGAGCATGAACTGCAGGCCGCCCCGGGCGATCGCGGCCAGGAGGCTGGCGGCGTTGCCGCTGGTGAAGACGGCGTTGCGGAACAGCGCCAGGGGGAACATCGGCTCGGCGACCCGCGACTCGATGATCCCGAACGCGACGAGGACCGCGGCGCCGCCGGCCAGGCCCGCCACCACCCACGGGTTGGTCCAGCCCATGGTGTGCCCGCCGTACGGCTGAATGCCGTACGTGATGGCGGCCAGCACCGCGGTCAGCCCGGCCGCGAACGTCGCGTTGCCCCACCAGTCGATGCGCGCCCGCCGCCGCACCCCGGTGTCGTGCAGCGACCGGTACGCCCACACGGTGCCGAGCACGCCGAGCGGGATGTTGATCCAGAACACCGAGCGCCAGTCCCATTCGGCGAGCACGCCGCCCGCGACCAGGCCGATGAACGAGCCGGCGAGCGCGGCCACGATGTTGACGCCCAGCGCCATGCCCCGCTGCCGCACGGGGAACGCGTCCGTGATGATGGCCGCGGAGTTGGCCATGAGCATGGCGCCGCCGATGGCCTGCACCACCCGCCAGCCGATCAGCCAGGTCGCGCCGGCGCCGCCGGTGAACGGGTCCAGCGCCAGCACCACCGAGGTCAGCGTGAAGAGGGCGAACCCGGCGTTGTAGATCTTCACGCGGCCGTACATGTCGCCGAGCCGGCCCAGCGTCACGACCAGGACCGCGGTCACGAGCATGTAGCCCATGAGCATCCACAGCAGGTAGGAGACGTTGCCGGGCTGCAGCGGGTCGAGCGCCACGCCCTTGAAGATCGCCGGAAGGGAGATCAGCACGATGGACGCGTTGATCGTGGCGAGCAGGGTGCCGAGCGTCGTGTTCGACAACGCCACCCACTTGTAGTGCGGATTGTCCGCGGAATACACAGTGCTCCTCACTCGGCGATGGTCTCGGCCAGCCGCTCCAGGGCGGGCAGCGCGGCCAGGATCACCGCGTGTTCGGCGGGCGCCAGGCCGTGCAGCACGCCCGCGAGCGCGGCGGCGTAGCGGTCGCGGCGCTGCTCCACGAGCGTCCGGCCGGCCTCGGTGATCGTCACGACCACGGCCCGGCCGTCGGCCGGGTCCGGGCCCCGGGTGGCGAGCCCGTCGCGTTCGAGCCGGGTGACCAGCTGGGTCATCGCCGGCTGCGTCACCCCCTCGGCGACGTGCAGGGCGCTGAGCCGGTGCGGGCCGCGGAGCTGCAGGCGGCGCAGCGTCGAGGCAGCGGTGAGGCTCAGGCCGTCCCGCGGTGCGAGGCGGCGCAGCGCCTCGTACAACCGCTCGAACGCGGACGCGACGAGGGCGCCGTCGGTGCTGACCTCGATGACCCGGGGCATACCCGATTTATATCACTGGCTTATACAAGTACTTAAGGCGACGTGATCTACCAGACAGGCGTGTGTCAGTGCAGGAGCCGCTGGGCCCAGTAGACCTGCCCGTCGGGCCCGGCACAGATCAGGGCCACCAGCAGGTCCTCTGCCGCCGCGGGCGCCGTGGCCACCATCTGCTCGGGCGGCGTTCCCTCGAGCGCCGGGTGCAGCGCGATCGAGAACGTCACCGGTGACGCGTCCACCCGGTAGACCAGGATCGCGTCGCCGGAGGTCACGTACGACCCGTTGACCTTGCGGGTGCCGGCGCCCCGCAGCCACGGGTAGCGCTCCTGGGCGAGGTCCAGCGCCCCGTCCGACCCCGTGCCCACGTCGTCGGGCCGGGGCGACTTCACGGCGATGTGACCGGGCGGGAGATGACTGCGCTTGTCGAGCACGACGATGCGCAGGGAACCGTCCCGCTGGGGGTGCGGCGGCCGGTCCCAGGCGACCTGCCCGAGGAAGACCTGGCCGCCGTCGGCGGCCACATCCGCGTTGACCGGCTCGAGGGCGGCGTTCGCGGTCGCCTGATCGACGAGGCTGAGCGTCGCCCGGGCGCTCAGCGCCTCCGGCCCGTACGGCGGGCGGCCGTGCCACCATCGCGAGCCCGCCACGCCGCCGGCCCCGACGAGCAGCACCGCCACGCCCAGGAGCAGACCCACCCGTTTCCTCACGGGGCGCAGTAAAGCACAGCGGGCAAAGCCGGCGGCGTCACCGTCCGGGCGGCGGGTGCTGACCGAACAGGGTCGGGTGCCCCGCGCCGTCCACGGCCGCGAGCCCGCTGATCTCGTGCACGTCCACGTGGTACAGGCCGCCCCTGTCGTCTGCAAAGGCCAGCTCCGGCTCCGCCGCCAGGCTGATCACGGCCCGGGACCCGCGCATCATCACCCCGTCGGCCATCAGGACGGCCACGGCGGCGACCTCGCTGCGATGATTCAGGACCCAGAGCAGCGCCTCGCCGACCGCCGCGCTGCCCATCGGCGTGAGCAGCGCGCTGAACGCGCCCCGCACCTGTTCGGTCTCGGCGGCGCCGGCCCGGAACAGCACGTCGACGGCGTCGGCGTAGCTCGCGATCGCCCCGGCCGGATCGCCGGTCATGGCCCGCAGCCCGCCGAAGTTGGCGAGGGTGAGGCCGTGCGCCCGCGCGTCCATGCTGTCGTCCCAGTTCTCCAGCGCCCGCCGGTACCACGACAGCGCGAGCTCGAACTCGCCCCGCTCGTGGTGCAGCACGGCCGTCTGCTGGGAAAGGTCCGCGATCAGGACGCGGTGGCCGAGGCGCTCGGCGACGGCGACCGCCTCGGTGAAGTGCTCGAGCGCGAGGTCGAGGCGGTCCTCGACCTGCGCGGTGTGGCCGAGACAGCCGAGGAGGAACGAGACCAGGAGGTCGTCGCCCTCGGCGCGGCTCTGCACCAGCAGCTGCTCGAGGCGGCTCCGGGCCGGCCCGCCCGCCCCCGCGTCGACCTGCCCGACCAGGGCCCTCGCCTCCTGCTCACGCCGCCGCCGGATGACCTGTCGCCGCGCCTTCACGGCGGTGGAGCGGGCGCGCTCGTCGCCGGCCTCGCCGAACATCCGCTCCGCGCGGACGAAGTTGCGCTCGGCCGCCTCCCACCGCTTGGCCTCCGCGTCGATCTGGCCCAGCCCGTGAATCTGCGCCGCCTGACCGCGCGCGTCCCCCATCTCGGCCGCGATGTCGAAGGCCCGCTGCCTCAGCTCGGCGGCCGCGTCCAGCCGGCCCGCGGTGAGCTCGAGCCCCGCCAGGTTGCCCAGCCGAAGTGATTCACCCCTGCGGTCGCCGCGCCGCTGTTCGAGCCTCAGCGCCTCGAGCGTGGCCCGCCGGGCCTCGTCGATCCGGCCCAGCGAGGCCAGGGTGTTGCCGATGTTGCCCGTCCAGTCCGCCAGGTTCGCCTCGTCGCCCGTCTCCCGCGCGATGCCCAGTGCCTCCTCGTAATACGCCAGGGCCTGTTCGTATGCCTCGGTCTCGTCGGCGTACATGCCGAGGTTGCCCAGCAGCGCGCTCTCGTCCTGCGGCCGGCCGTGGCCCCGGACGAGGTCCAGCGCCTCCTGGGTGCCGGCGATCGCCGCCGGGGTGTCGCCCTGCGCGTGCCGCACGAGGGCCAGGTTGCGCAGTATCCCGGCGCGCATGACCGGGTCCTGCTCGGCCTGCCGGTCGGCGAGCGCGAGGGCATCGGTGAGGTCGCGGCCGGCGGCGGCGTGGTCGCTCAGCCGGTATCGGAGCGCGCCACGAAGATTCAGCAGCTCGGCACGGATCATCGGGTCGTCCACCGTCCCCGAGAACCGCACCGCGGGTTCGAGCCAGTCGATCACCTCCGCCGCCGGGCGGCGCCTGTCGATCAGGGCGAAACCCATCGACGCGTACGCGAAAGCCAGCGCCGGGTCGAGCCGGGCCGCGACCTGCTGACCGAGCTTGATCTGTTCCCAGTCCTCGTCCAGGGCGGCCGCGGCGGCATCCGCATCGCCCCGGTCGAGCAGGGCGCCGAGGTCCCGGAGCAGGCCGAGGTAGTGCGCGGAGTGCCGGAGCCGGACCAGCGAGGCGCGCCGCACGCGCTCAGTCCTCCTCGGACTCGAGCAGCTCGCGGGCGTGCATGGCGAGCAGCGCGTGCATCCAGAACCGGCCGCCCGTCGCGGGTTCGAGCAGCCCCCGCTGCACCAGCCGCCGCACGGTCGGGCGCGGGTCCGCGACCTGCCACACGGCGGCCAGCGCGGCTGTGTCGAACGACGCCGGGCGCAGCTCGAACGCGCCGAGGTCGGCGAAGCGCTCCCGCAGCTCCGCGGGCAGCCGGGTGGTGCTCTGTCGCAGGAGCGCCGCAACCGTCGGCGTGGTCGCCGACTCCAGGTCGGCGCGGTCCGGCGGCGCGTCCGCGCCCAGCAGCCCGGTGCCCGCCCGCAGGTCCCGCAGCAGATCGTCGACGCCCCAGCCGTAACGCGCCTCCGCCTGGAGCATCCGGCCCGCGACACACAGCGCCAGCGGCAGCCCCTCCAGCGCGTCGACCAGCTCGCCGATCTCGGCCGGGCGCGCCGCGACGACGCCGGGCGCGAACCGGGCCACGAGCAGGATCGCGTCGTCGCGGCCGAGCACCTCCAGGGAGTAGATGTCGCCCGCGGTGGGTGCGAGCAGGTCGGCGACGGCGGGTTCGCGGGTGGTGACGAGCGTCGCGCACCGCCGGCCGCCGATCAGCAGCAGCCGGGCCCGCTCCGGTTCCCAGACGTCGTCGATCACCAGCAGCATCCGCCGCTCGGCGATCGCGGCGGCGAGTCGCGCGGAGATCTGCGCGGCCGGCTCCTCGGCAGGCGGCTCCGGCTCGCCCAGCACCCGGGACCAGTTCACCAGCTCGGTGCGTACCCGGGACCGGTCGGTGGCCGTCGCCCACAGGACGCCGTCGGGGAAGGCCCGCACCACGTCCTCGTCGTGGATCAGCGCGGCGGCCACCGTGGTCTTGCCGACGCCCGGCCAGCCGCGCACGGTGGTCAGCACCTGCACGGCCGCGGGCGCGGCGCCGATCCGGAGCCGGCCCTTCAGGCGAATCAGGTCGGGGTCGCGACCCACCAGCAGGCTGGGCGGCGGCGGCCCCAGCCGGCTGGCCCGGCCCGGCCCGTCCGGGCCCGGCCGCCGCCCGAGCAGGTCGAGCTGATCGACCACGAAGGAGTTGAACAGCATGCTGCCCGGCCTGCGCGCCTCGGCGAGCACCTCCCGCCGCAGGTTGTCGACCAGGGAGCCGAGCAGCGCGGGAAGATCCACCGCAAGCGTGTCCGTGTCGATCCAGTTCTGTTCGATCAGCGGATGGATCAGCCCGAGGTCCAGGGTGGACCGGCCGAAGGCGTCGTCGACCAGCGCGGTGGCGAGGGACCGGTCCTCCAGCACCCGGCGCAGCAGGGCCTCGACCCCGGCGAGCGCCTCCTGCTCCGAGGTCTCCAGCCCGTCGAGGGTCGCCGTGAAGGCCTTGCCGACCACGCGGAGCAGTGCCCGTTCCTCGTCCGGCCCGAGCGCGGCCCGCTTCAGCCGGGTCGCAGCGAGGCCCACCAGGGGCCGGGCGAGACGGCCGGCGATCGCGCTGGACAACATCTCGGGCATCCGCCACCTCCCGCCAGGCCAGCATAAAGGCGGCGCCCGCGCACCGCGCTCTCACCCGACGACGGACGTCGCCTCACCGGGCGTCAGCCGGCGCAGGCTTTCCCGCACGGGCGCCGACAGCCGGTTGCGGTTGTTCCTGGACGCCCAGCCAGGAGCTGGACCACGTGTCCGCGGCGCGGCGCAGGTCCTCCGGCAGGAGGTCGTCGCCGGGCGCGGCGGCCCAGGCGACGACGCCGTCGGGACGAAGCAGCAGCGCCGCGAGCCGGTCGTCGTCGAATTCGGAGACCGGGATCGCGCGGATCCGCTGTCCGGTGTCGATATCGCCCGCGAGCGGGTGCAGCAGCAGCGCCCGGCCGTCGGTGGTGAGCCGCTCCAGGCCGACGGTGCCGTTGACCGTCAGGGGTGGGCAGGGCGCGCCGGCGAGCGGATGCCGCGCCGGGTACGGCAACTCGTAGCGATGGGTGGTGCCGGAGAGCAGCCGGCTCAGGTGGCGGTTGACCTCGGGCAGGTCCATCAGGTCGCCGACGATGTCGCGCAGCGCGTCCACGTGCGGGCCGGGCGCGAGCAGCGCGGACTGCGCCCGCGTGTTGTGCAGGACGGCGGCGCCGACCGGGTGCCGCTCGGCGGCGTACGTGTCGAGCAGGCCGGCCGGCGCCTCGCCGCGGACGGTCGCCGCGAGCTTCCAGCCGAGGTTCATCGCGTCCATCAGCCCCAGGTTGAGGCCCTGGCCGCCGTTGGGCGAGTGCACGTGGGCGGCGTCGCCGGCCAGCAGGGTGCGCCCGCGCCGGTAGGTGTCGGCCTGGCGGGCCTGGTCGGTGAAGCGCAGGCCGCCCCGGAACGTGCCGAGTTCGACGTCCACGCCGGCCACGCGGCGGACGCTCGCGGTGATCTCGTCGGCGGACAGCGGCGCCGACCGGTCGGGGTCGGTGTCCGCGAAGTCGAAGGTGGCGATCATGTCGTCGTCGTGGAACAGCGTCCCGCCGGGCAGCCGGCCGGGCGGCGGCAGCGCCCGCCGGTCGCGCATGTCGGCATGCGCGTACCGGATGGTCATCAGGGGTGCGGTGCCGGGAAAGCCGAATCCGGCGAGCTTGCGCACGGTGCTGCGGCCGCCGTCGCAGCCGGCCACGTACGCCGCGACGAGCCGCCGGCGGCCGGCCGCGGTGTCGACGTCGAGGGCCACGCCGCCCGGGACCTCGGCCCATCCGGTCACCGTGCTGGCGTACCGGACCGTGACGCCGAGGCCTTGCAGGTGCTCGCGGAGCAGCCGCTCCAGCGCGGGCTGCCCGATCAACGCGCCGTCGCGCCCCGGATCGGCCGCCGCCGAGTCGATCTTGTGGATCCACGCGAAGTGGGTCTTCGTGGTGCCGTGGTCGCGGGCCAGCGCGCGCAGGCCCTGCTCGTGCTCCCGGTCGAGGGCCGCACCGAGGCCGCGTCGCCGCAGCGCCTCCGCGGCCAGCGCGCCGATGCCGCGGGCCTTGGGCTGTTCCCCGGGTGCGGGAAGCCGCTCGAGCACGATCGGTCGCACCCCCGCGAGGGCAAGCTCCGCGGCCAGCAGCAGGCCCACGGGCCCGGCACCCACCACCACTACCTCGGCGTCCATCTCTGCCATCACCTCCGTAAGACGAGACTGTCTCGTCTTGTTTTGAGCATAACGAGACGAGACAGTCTCGTCTAGGGATGCCGTAGGGTGGTCACCGTGACCGGTGTCCCATCCCAGGCGAAGAAGCACGCGATCCTCGACGCCGCCACCGCCGCGTTCCTGCGCTCCGGCTACTCGGCGAGCGTCGACGACATCGCCGCGGCGGCCGGCGTCGGCAAGCAGACCGTGTACCGGCACTTCGGCGACAAGCAGGCGCTGTTCCTCGCGGCCCTGGCCGCGGCCCGGGAAACCGGGAACGGCGGCCCGGCCGTCACCCTCACGGACACCGGCGACCCGGCGGCCGACCTGACCCGGATGGGCGAGCAGATCCTGGCCGCCGCCCTGTCACCCACCGTGGCCGCCCTGCACCGGCTCACCATCGCCGAGATCACCAACCACCCGGAGCTGAGCCGGCACTGGGGCGACGGCGCCGCGCCGTACCTGGCCGAGGAGCTGACCGGCTATCTGCGCCGCTGCGACGCCGCCGGCCTGCTGAGCGTGCCCGACCCGGCCCGCGCCGCCCGCCAGTTCGCCTTCCTGCTGATCACCGAGGGCCGCACCACCAGCGCGTACGGCACCAGCGCCCTCACCGCCCGGCAGCGCCACACCATCGCCGCCGAGACCGCCGACCTGATCGTCCGCGCCCACCGCCCCGGCTGAGCGCCACCCCTGACGCCCCGCCGCGGCGAGCACCGACGGGAGCGCGTCGATCGTGCCGCGGCGGCCAGGTCGTCGCTCACCCATCCCTGATGCGTCGTCGCTCACCCATCCCTGATGCCAGGAGCCGCCCGGCCGGCTCCTCGCCGAACCGCCGCCCGGCATGTCCAGCGGCCGCGCGCGGTCCGCCACGCAGGCTACGACCGGCGCGGTCCGCCCGCAGCAGACGGCGTGAACGCGAGGCGCTGCTCGCGGACGTAGCCGGCGTCGTTCAGGTACTGAATGTGGTGCCCGGCGGCGAGATGACCGGCGAAGGCCGCGTTGCCGGCGGCGGCCTGAGCGCGCATGAAGCCGACGAGCGTGTGCAGCCGCGCGACGACGGCATCGACCAGGCCGGCGCGCCCGGCGCCGTCGAGACCGTACCGATCGCAGAAGACCCGGAGCCGGGCGGCCTGCTCCCCGGTGGTTCCGAGGCCGTCGGCGTTTCCGGGCGCCGTCAACGGAACCCACCGGTACGCCGCATAGGCCACGTCCCAGAGCCGGGTGCCCGGATGCGCGTGATCGAAGTCGAAGACGCCGACCACCCGGCCGCCGTCGAGCACGCAGTTGTGCGGCGCGAAGTCGCCGTGGCAGATCACCTCGACCGGCTCGACGGCGGCCGCAAAGCGGCCCCTCAGACTTCGCTGTTGACAGCCGCGAAACATATACGCCAATATTTGTTAACGTTCACATCCCCGTCCCTCCCCCCGCAGCGCGCCGCGATCTGGGGCGCTGCTTCGTGTGCACGGGAAAGGCAAACCCATGGGTCCTCGGTCTATGCGTCCCCTGTGGCGGACCGCCCTCGCGGCCGCCGCCACGGCGGCGCTCGTCGTCACGACGGTCGTCGTGACGGGCGGAAACGCGCAGGCGGCAGGCACGCTGTCCTGCGACATCTACGCGAGCGGCGGCACGCCGTGCGTCGCCGCGCACAGCACCACCCGCGCGCTCTTCGGCTCCTACAGCGGCTCGCTCTACCAGGTGCGCCGCTGGTCCGACGGCGCGACGACGAACGTCGGCGTGCTCAGCGCCGGCGGCTACGCGAACGCGGCGACACAGGACTCGTTCTGTTCGGGCACGTACTGCACCATCGTCCGCATCTACGACCAGACGTCGCGGCACAACGACCTGACGATCGCTCCCGGCGGCGGCGCCAACCCCACCGCCGACCAGGGCTCGAACGCGGCCGCCCTGCCCGTGACGGCCGGCGGACACAAGGTCTACGGCGTCTACATCTCGGCGGGCAACGGCTACCGCAACAACGCGACGAACGGCGTCGCCACCGGCAGCGCGCCCGAGGGCATGTACATGGTCACCGAGGGAACCCACGTCAACGACCGGTGCTGCTTCGACTACGGCAACGCCGAGACCAACAACCTCGACACCGGCAACGGTGACATGGACGCGATCTACTTCGGCAACCTGTGCTGGTTCTCGCCGTGCGCGGCCGGGCCGCGGGTCGCGGCCGACCTCGAGAACGGGCTGTTCGCCGGCGGCAACGGCTCCTGGACGGCGAACACCGGTCGCAACAGCGCGTTCGTGACGGCGGTGCTCAAGAACAACGGCACCACCACGTACGCGATCAAGGACGGCAACGCGCAGTCCGGCGGTCTCGCGACCCGCTACAACGGCGGGCTGCCGACCCAGTCGGGCTACCGGCCGATGACCAAGCAGGGCGCGATCATCCTCGGCATCGGCGGCGACAACAGCAACGGCTCGGTCGGCTCGTTCTTCGAGGGCGTCATGACCAGCGGCTACCCGAGCGACGCCACCGAGAACGCGGTGCAGGCGAACATCGTCTCCGTCGGCTACGCCAAGAGCGTCACCTTCCCGGTGAACGGTGCCACCTACCGGATCACGAACCTCACCAGCGGAAAGGTCCTGGACGCCGTCAACTGCGGCACGGCGAACGGCACGGCGATCGACCAGTGGCAGTCGCTGGGCAACACCTGCCAGCAGTGGCGCTTCAACAACGTCGGCGCCAACAAGTGGACGATCACGAACGTCAACGCGGGCAAGGTGCTCGACGCGGTCAACTGCGGGCAGGCGCTGGGCACCGCGGTCAACCTGTGGTCGTCGCTGGGCAACACCTGCCAGCAGTGGGCGGTCATCCCGGCCGGCAACGGCCGCTACGAACTCGTGGTCGAGAACAGCGGCATGGTGCTCGACAACACGAACTGCGGCACGGCGAACGGCACGACGGCGCGTCTCTGGATGTGGCTCAACAACACGTGCCAGCTCTGGTCGATCGCACCGTAGGCGACCGGACAATCGTGGGACCGCCGCGGGCCGGCGGTCCCACGACCCGCCTGCGCAATCTGGAGGAATTCGCCGAGAAGGTGCAGGACATGCCGTCCACCACTCATGAAGAGGTCTGGGCCAGCACTTCGTCCAGGACCGCGGCGAACTCCTCCGGCTGCTCGAAGGCCGCCCGGTGGCCGCCGCGCTCCAGGACGGTCAGGTGCTTGGCGGGGGCCGCGAGCGCGGCGTACCACTGTGCGAAGGGGACCGCCAGGCCGCGCATCTCGTGACCGCCCTGCACGAAGTAGACCGGCACCCCCAGCCGCGGCACGTCCCGGCGCAGGTCGATGCCCTGCATCCGGGGGTAGAGCGCGCTCCAGGTGTCCAGCAGGGCGTTGACGGTGTGCACCTTCTGCAGCAGCGTGAACTCGGGGACGCTCAGGTTCCCGAGGGTGCCGTCGGCGTCCTCGTCGAGGCCGGTGCGATCGTAGTCGTACACCGAGTTCTCGTAGAGCATGATCGGCTCGTACGAGTAGACGTCGGCGTACGGCGGCGGCCCGAGATCGGTGAGCCGGCGGGCCAGTTCGTCGCGGCCGGTGACCCGGGCCCAGGCCAGCATGTCGGTGTAGCAGATTTCGTCGGTGGCCCGCACGTCGACGCCCTGCCCGGTGCCGATGTACGCCCGGTATCTCCCGGGACCGCGCTGCACCGCGAGCACCGCGAGGATCGAGCCGCCGGAGTGCCCCAGCAGATAGATCCGGTCCTGGGCGAACCGGCGGCGCAGGTGATCGGTGACGCCGAGGATGTCGTCGACCTCGCCGTCCGGGGTGACCGACCCGGTCGGGTCGAGCGCCGGATAGGACGAGCCGCCGCCGCGCCGGTCGAGCGTGACGACCACGAAGCGCCGCTCCAGGGCGGCCAGGTGCCGGCGCACCGAACCCAGTTCGGAGCCGCCGGGCGCGCCCGGCACGAAGAGCAGGACCGGCGCGGACGCGTCGGCGCCACGGATCATCAGGCCCAGCCGGTGCCCGCCGACCTCGACGTGGGTCAGCTCCGCCACGCCGCGCCCGCCCGGGATCGGGGCGGTCCGGGCGGGAACGGCCACCGCCACCGCCGCCGCCAGCACCACCGCTGCAGCCACGGCGAGAGGTGCGCGGCGCACGCCGCCGC
>NZ_JBEZXZ010000249.1:0-11982 GCF_040638275.1 Actinoplanes sp. NPDC026623
CGCGACGCCCGCCGCCCACCCGCCCGCGCCTGGGGAGCCCGCCGCCGCCGGACATCCGGACCTTCTGCTCGACCAGTTCGACCCGCCGCCGCTGCGCCCGGGCGGGATTCCCCTGACCGAGGCCCTGCGCCCGGCCTACCGCGCCCTCCCCCCGCCCACCTGACCGCGTGCGGTGCCAACGGACCGGCGACGGGCAGGGCTCCGCGGGCTGAGCGCGGGTTGTAGCGTTGCCTGATGCTGCTGGGTGTGCGCGACGCGCCACCGGCTGGGATGCGGATCGAGCGTGCTCCCCGCGGATCGCTCGCCGGGGCCGTCCGGGGATATCGCGGTTACCACGAGCAGGCGCCGGTGCCGCGCGACCGTTGGGAGACGCCGGCCGGCGACGTCATCCTGGTGCTGGGCATGGGTGACCCGTTCCTGGCGCAGGCGCAGCCGGAGGCGGGCCGCCTGATGGGTTTCACCTCGTTCGTCGTGGGTCTGCACGAACGTCCGCTGCACACCAGATATGAGGGCGTCCAGTTCGGCGTTCAGGTCCGGCTGACTCCGCCCGCCGTCGCCGCGCTGCTGGGCGTGGCGATGCACGAGCTGACGAATCGAGTCGTCGACCTGGCGGATGTGGCCGGCCGGCCGGCCGAGCGCTGGGCGCGGACGCTCGCCTCCGCCGGATCCTGGTCGCGGCGCTTCGCCGTGCTGGACGGGATCCTGGGTGAGCGGATGCTCGCCCGCAACGGCGACCAAATGATCGCGCGACGGGCCTGGCAGAGGCTGCGCCGGGCCGGCGGCGACGTGTCGATCGCGGACGTGGTCGCCGAGGCCGGGTGCAGCCACCGGCACCTTACCGACGTGTTCCGCCGTGAGGTGGGGTTGACGCCGAAGCGTGCGGCGCGGGTGTTGCGGTACGAGCGGGCGGCGCGGACCCTCCGGGATTCGCGGACCGGCCCGGCCGCTGTCGCGGCGGAGTGCGGGTTCACCGACCAGTCGCACCTGACGCGCGAGTTCCGCCTGTTCTCCGGCGTCACGCCGGCAGCCGTGGCCCGCGCAGGCGCCGGTCAATTTTCGACAAGACGCTGAGCGGGCCGCCCCCTAACCTCGTGGTGCGGAGAGGGGCGTGGTCGCAGATGTACGACCCGGAGCGGGGGTATCCGAGCGTGGTGCCCTGTGTGTTGTACGACGATCCGGTGCGAGCGGCGGCGTGGCTGACGACGGTGCTGGAAATGCGGCCGGTGCTCCAGGCGTCCCTACCGGACGGCTGGGTCGGGCACATCGAGCTGGAGCGGGCCGGCGCCATCGTTCTGCTGGGCCGCAGGGGCGGTCAGTTCGCCGGCACCGACAGCGTCACCCAGGTGTTCGTCGGCGACGTCGTGGCTGCCTGCGCGCGGGTTGCCGAGGCCGGCGGGGCCGTGCTCGAGGAACCTCACGAACGTCCCTGGGGCGTCCGGCAGGCCGTGCTGGCCGACCCCGAGGGCCAGCGGTGGGTGCCGTGCGAGCATCTGCGCGACACCGAACCTGCCGATTGGTACGGGACCGTCCTGGGCCCGATGCCCGGCTGAGGCCTTCCCCGCGCCGAAGCCTGCCGCTCGTCACCGGAGAGGACCGGTGCCGTGGTGGCGGTTGTTACGGTGGCCAACATGGACTGGGCCGCGTGGCATGACGACTACGACGATCCGGGCTCGGTTCTCGCCCGGCGGCTCGCCGTTGTGCAGGACGTCATCCGGGCCGCGCTGGACGGCTGCCCGCAGGGGCCGCTCGCGGTGGTCAGCATGTGTGCCGGGCAGGGCCGGGACCTGATCGGCGTGCTTGCCACCCACCCGCGGCGGGCGGACGTGCGGGCCCGGCTGGTCGAGCTTGATCCGCGCAGTGCCGCGGTCGCCGAGGCCGCCGCCCGCGCCGCCGGCCTCGGCGGCATCGAGGTGGTGAGGGGCGACGCCGGGCGGATGCGGCACTACCGCGAGCTGGCGCCGGCGGACCTGGTGCTGGTGTGCGGGGTGTTCGGCAACGTGACCGATGCCGATGTGCTGCGGAGCGTCGAGGCCTGCGCGCGGCTCTGCCGGGTGGGCGGGACGGTGGTGTGGACGCGGCACCGGCGGCCGCCGGACCTGGTGCCTCAGATCCGCGGCTGGTTCTCGGCGTGCGGCTTCGAAGAGGCGTATGCCAGCGACGCGGCGGCCGGGTTCGGGGTGGGCGCCCACCGTCTCGTCGTCGCGCCGGCGTCGCGTCAGGACGCCGACCGCATCTTCAGCTTCGTCGAGTCGAAGCAGCTCAGACTCGCGTGAACCCCGCCGCGGGCCGGCCTACCGCCCGATCAACTCAATCGCACTGGCTGACCGTCTGCAGACGGCTCAGGTCCCACAGCCCGGCCTCGTCCAGCGGGGCACAGACAAAGAGCCGCGTTCCCCAGCCGGTATCGAGCTGGATCACCAGCTGCCACCCCTCCGCCCGGGTCAGGCGCTCGTCGCGCTCCGCCGCCGCCTGGAGCAGGTCGGCGTCGTCGCTGTAGGTCAGGCCGCCGAAGCGCGGAACTCCGTGGTCGGCCGCCCAGGCGTCCGCATAGCCGAGATCCTGCAGCCAGTCGCCGCTACCGCCGACCTGGTGCGTGGCCGGGGTGAAACGGCGCAGCCACTGTTGCGCCAGCACCCGCCGGGGCTCGTCGAGCTGTCCGAGCAGCGCCTCGTACGCGGGAAGGTCGAGCCAGTGGTCGAACGAGCAGCCCGAGGCGGCCGGTATCAGCAATTCCTCGGTCTCCACGTCGGTACCGGGCGGGGCGACGGCCGGGCGCAGCCCCTGCAGTTCGCGGTGCACCAGGGTGGCCGTGTCGTCGACGGCGCCCGTGAACACCTGCACCAGGGCGCCCCCGGTCGGCCACGGCAGCAGGCCGGGAAACCGCTCCGCCAGGGCGCTGAGGTTGACCTGGCCGATCATCCACATCGGCGTGCCGTCCGACGCGTACGGCCAGGTCGCGCCCGGCGGCAGATCGGGCAGGCCACCGAGTTTCGTCGCCAGTGGCGGCACCGGCCCGTCGCCGTCGGCCGGGTCCAGCGCCACACTCGGGCGGATGAACGCGGTGAGCGCGGTCGCCTGCTCGGCCAATTCGGCGGGGACATCCATGCGGCCGGAGGGTACCAGCGCTCAGCCGGTGACGGCTGCCGCCGGCCACGTCGAGGTGCCCGGTGGCGTGTACCGCTTCGGGCATCGGCCGGTCGTGGGCGACGGGTAGCAGCGTCCGTCTTACGTGCTCAGCGCCGGCTCCAGCTGGTCGAGGGCCGGCCAGGACTCGGGGCCGTCCGCTTCCGCACCTCAGCGCGGCACGAGGGTTTGCGCCGGTCACCACGCGATCGGCGCGTAGTCCTTCAGGAAGATGCCGTAGAGGTCCTCGCCCAACTCGCCGCGGACGATCGGGTCGTAGACCCGGGCCGCGCCGTCGACCAGGTCCAGGGGGGCGTGGAAGCCCTCCTCGGCCAGCCGCATCTTCGTCGGGTGCGGGCGCTCGTCGGTGATCCAGCCGGTGTCCACACTGGTCATCAGGATGCCGTCGGCGAACATGTCCTCGGCGCTGGTGCGCGTCAGCATGTTCAGCGCCGCCTTCGCCATGTTGGTGTGCGGGTGGCCGGCGCCCTTGTAGCCGCGGGCGAACACACCCTCCATCGCGGACACGTTCACCACGTAGCGGCGGGGGTGCGGCGACGCCGTCATCGCCGCGCGGAGCCTGCTGACCAGGACGAACGGGGCGGTCACGTTGCAGAGCTGCACCTCGAGCAGCTCCAGGGCGTCGACCTCGTGGACGCGGTCGCTCCAACTGTTGGTCGGGGCCAGATCCGGCACCAGGCCGCCGGCGTCGATCGCGGTCAGCGCCGCGATCCGCTCGGGGGTCGCCGAGCCGCCGGTCAGCGCCAGCGCCGTCAGCGCGTGCGGGCTGAACGAGGAGCCGTCCGTCAGGGCAGCCGGATGCGCGGGGGAGGAGTGGCCGCCGAGATACTCCAGCTCCGGCAGGGGGCCGTCCGGCAGCGGCGCCGACTCCGCCGCCACCAGCGCCGAGTAGGAGCCGGGCGAGCGCCGTACCGTCTGGGCCGCGTTGTTGATCAGGATGTCGAGCGGGCCGCGGGCCGCGACCGAGTCGGCCAGGGCGACCACCTGGGCGGGATCGCGCAGGTCGATGCCGACGACGCGCAGCCGGTGCAGCCAGTCCGCGCTGTCCGGCATCGCGGCGAAGCGCCGGACGGCGTCGTTCGGGAACCGGGTGGTGATCGTGGTGTGGGCGCCGTCGCGCAGCAGCCGCAGCGCGATGTACATGCCGATCTTCGCGCGGCCGCCGGTGAGCAGCGCGTGCCGCCCGGTCAGGTCGGTGCGGGCGTCGCGGTGGCTGTGGTTCTTCGCGGCGCAGGAGGGGCAGAGCTGGTGATAGAACGCGTCGACCTGCACGTAACGCTGCTTGCAGATGTAGCAGCCGCGCGGCTGCTTGAGGATGCCGGCGGTCGGCGCCGTCGTCGCGGTTTCGAGGGGGACGCCCGCGGTCTCGTCGTCGATCCGGCTGGGCGCGCCGGTCGCGGTCGCGGCGGTCACCGCGCGGTCGTTCGCGAGAATCGCCTCGCGGCGGTCCTTGCGGCGGCGGACCTTCACGGCCTTGAAGAGGCCGGCCGTCGCCCTTCGTACGGCGATGGCGTCCGGATGTTCGGGGTCGAGCTCCTCGGCCTCGGCGATGACGTCGAGGCAGAGGGCGAGCCGGTCGGGATCGATGCTCGTGGCGTGGCTCAGGTCCGGCGGCGCGGCCTCGGTGTGGCCGTCAGGCGCGGCGCACTCGTCAACTGTCGCGGTCATGCTCATCCCGTCCCGGTAGAACCCCAACTCTTCCCGGGGGCACTGTACTGACTGCGCCGGGCGCACGACGGATCCGTGCCACCCGGTGCGCCACAATAGCCGCAAGAAGGCCATAGCGGCCAGTGAGCTCGGACTCCCCGATACGTCCGGCCAACGCCGACCGCCAGGCCGGGCCTGTGGGCGGCCGGGCCTGTGGGCGGCCGGGCCTGTGGGCGGCCGAGCTTGTGGGGCGGCCATTGCGCGCTCGCAAATTCAATCCGGAATCGAGCCGGCCCCACGTTGAAGGTTCAGGCGTTCGGCTCCATGCGTTCGGCGAGGTCGGCGGTGGGCGCCGCCTCGAGGGCGGCGGTGGTGTTCGAGCGCCGCCCGCTTTCGCCCGCTTTCTCGCCTCCGTCGCCGGATGGGCCCTGCGTTTCCGTGCCGGTTGGACCCTGCGGCCCTGCGTTGGATGAGCCCTGCGGCCCCGCGCTGGATGCGGTGGGCCATGTCCGGGCGGAAGTCGCCGACGAGTCGTCCAAGATGATCTTGGGGCGCAACGGATATGGACGAGACCCCGCGACGGGCAGGCCGACGGCCTCATCCTCCGCGTGGCCCGCGGCGGGCATCGACCCTGCGTTCGGCATCGACCCGGCGGTGGGCATGGACCCTGCGTTCGGCATTGAGCCGGCGGTGGGCATGGACCCTGCGGTGGGCATGAAGGCTCGCTCCGGCACGGCGCCGATCGCGTGGGGGATGGCGCTGATCGCATGGGGTGTGGAGGCCTGCTCCGGTGCGGCGCCGATCGCGTGGGGGGTGGCGCTGATCGCATAGGGCGTGGAGGCCTGCTCCGGCCCGGCGCCGACCGCGTGCGGGGTGGCGCTGATCGCATAGGGCGCGGCGGCCCGGTAGTCACCTGCGCCCCCGGTGACGGCGACGGCGATCGGCCCGGTCCCGGTGCCGGCCGCGGCCGGGTAACCGGAACCCGTGCGGGGCAGCGGAATCGACGGCGACCCGGCGTCCGCCGCCGCAGCGGCGCCGACGAAGGGCGTCGCGGTAGAGCCGGATCGCTGCGGTGGTGCCGTCGGCGCTCCCGCCGCCGTGGTCGCTGCTCTCGCTCCCATCGCCGCTGTGGCGGCCGGCGTCGTGGCAGCTGAAGCGGTGGCAGCTGAAGCGGTGGCAGCTGAAGCGGTGGCAGGTGAAGGAGTGGCGGCTGAAGCGGTGGCGGCTGAAGTGGTGGCGGCTGAAGTAGTGGCGGGTGAAGCGGTGACGGCTGGCGCCGTCGCCGGTGTGGGTCGTGAGGCGTGTCGGGGTGCCCCGGCCGGCGACGTGCGCGTGGTCGCTGTAGCCGATGCCGATGCCGATGCCGATGCCGCGTGCCGGCCGACGGAGACGGTCGGGAAGAGTTCCTCGTCGGAGTACTCCGCGAGGCCGGCCCGGCGCTGCAGCCGCCGCAGCGGCCCCGGCGCCCACCAGGCCGCCTCGCCCATCAGCTTCATCACCGCCGGCACCAGCAGCATCCGCACGGCCGTCGCGTCCAGGAACAGGGCGATGATCATGCCGACCCCGACGAATCTCATCGTCGTCACCGAGGACAGGGCGAACGCGCCGGTGACCACGATCAGCAGCACCGCAGCCGCGCTGATCACCCGGCCGGTGCGGGCCAGCCCGGTGGTCACCGCCTCCGTCGTCGAGGCGCCGCGGGTCCGGGCCTCGACCATCCGGGACAGCAGGAAGACCTCGTAGTCGGTGGAGAGGCCGAAGACCACCGCGGCCATCAGGACCACGATGCCGACCTCGAGCGGTGCCGGAGTCACCCGCAGCAGGTCCGCGCCGTGGCCGTCCTGGAAGATCCAGACCAGGATGCCGAAGGTCGCGCTGAGGCTGAGCGCGCTCATCAGCACCGCCTTGATCGGCAGCAGGATCGAGCCGAACGCCAGGAACATCAGCAGCAGCGTCGCCCCGACCAGCAGCGAGATCATCAGCGGCAGCCGGTCGCCCGTCGCCGTGAGGCTGTCGAGGTTGCGTGCCGTGGTGCCGCCGACCAGGATCTCGGCGTTCGCCGGTGCGGGGAGCGCCCGGATCGCGTCGACCGCGTCGCGGGCCGCCGCGCCGAACGTGTCGCCGTCGGTGAGCGTCGCCGTGTAGACCAGGACGGCGCCGCGGGCGCCCGCCGGGGTCACCGCCGCGACGCCGGGCACCCGCGTGACCGCGGCCGCGAGGGCGGTGCCCGCGGACGCCGTCGGTGAGCCGTCGGTGCCGCGCAGCACCACCTGGATGCCGGCGCTGCTCAGCGCCGGGAAGTCGGTCTTGAGCGTCTCGATCGCCTGCCGGGCCGGGTCGCCCGCGGGCAGGATGCGCTCGTCGTTCTCGCCGAACCGTACGCCGCCGATCGGCGCGGCCAGCACCAGCAGCACCGCCAGGATCGGCAGGGCCAGCAGGACCGGGCGGCGCAGCACCACCGCGGCCAGGCGGGCCCAGCCGGCGCCGGGCGCGGCGGGGGTGCCGCGGCGCGGCAGCCGCACCGGCAGCTTGTCGACGCGGGGGCCGAGCAGGGCCAGCATGGCGGGCAGCAGCGTCAGCGACAGGATCGCGGCCAGCGCGACCGCGGCCAGCCCGCCGTAGGCGAGCGACTTGAGGAAGCCCTGCGGGAACAGCAGCAGCCCGGCCAGCGCGATCATCAGCAGCGTCGCGGAGAAGACCACGGTGCGCCCGGCCGTCGCGACCGTCCGGGTCACCGCCTCGGCGGCGGTACGCCCGGAGCCCTGCTCCTCCCGGAACCGCCCCACCATGAACAGCCCGTAGTCGATCGCCATGCCGAGCCCGAGCAGGCTGGCGACGTTGACCGCGAACGAGTTGACGTCGTTGCCGTACGCGACCGCGTGCAGCACGCCGAGCGAGCCGAGCACCGCGCAGCCGCCGACCAGCACGGGCAGCGCCGCGGCGACCAGCGAGCCGAAGATGAACAGCAGCAGGATCAGCACGATCGGCAGCGAGATGGCCTCGGCGAACGCGAGGTCCCGCGTCGAGCGGGTCGCCGCCGCGTCGCCCAGCGGGCTGCCGCCGGCGAGCTGGAGGGTCGCGCCCTCGACGGCCAGCCGGTCGTCGATCTCCCGGTACGCGACGAGCTTCTCGCCGTCGTCCTCGCCGGCGAGGGTCAGCACGGCGACGGCGCTGGAGCCGTCCGCCGACCTGTACTGCGCGAGCCTGGCGGGCCAGTACGACGCGACGGCGGTGACCGCCGACTCGGGGAGCTCCGCGAGCCGGTCCTCGATGCGCCGGCCGAGCTCGGCGTCGTCGATGCCGCCCCGCACCGGCGTGTAGACGGCGACGACGTCGCCCTGCGCGCCCAGCTCGTCGCGGACGACCTCCGCCGCACGGGCCGATTCGCTGCCCGGGTCGTTGTAGCCGCCCTCGGACAGCTGGCCGAAGACGCCCAGCCCCCAGATTCCGGCCGCGGCGACCACGGCGACCGTGCACGCGAGCACGGGCCGGCGGAACCGGGCCACCCATGATCCCCAGGCGGCGAACACAAGAGTCTCCTTCACGAACCCGTTCCGCACCCCACGGAACGCCCGGTCCCCCCGCCGACGGGGGAACCGGTCTGGCGGACGGCCTGCTCAGCGCAGGGTGGCCGCCTCGAGCGCGACGCCGCCGCAGTCTTCGCTGAACGCGGCGTCGGTGATCCAGCTCAGATTGATCTTGCCGTTCTTCGGTGCCCGGTAGGTGATCACGAAGACCGCGGTGTCCAGGTTGTTGTCGCGCGTCTCGAACGTGCCGGTCGCCGTGGCGCCGCCGGTCGACAGCTTGGCGGTGAGCTTGCCGCGGCCGCTCAGCGCGCCCACGTAGAGCCGCAGGGTCCGGTTCGACGTGGTCGCGGGCGCCGAGATGGTGAAGCCGTTGCCCTTGCCGCAGGTCCGGATGCCGGTCGGGGTGCCGTCCGAGTTGTTCACCGGGGAGCCGTCCTGCCAGCTGAACAACTGCCGGCTGAAACCGTGCCGGAAGCGCGGCGCGGTCGGCGCACCCTCGAGGATGGCGAAGTCGCCGTCGGCGCGGCGCTCCAGCGAGAAGGTGCTCTGCTCGCCCCAGTGCACCCAGTCGCGGCTGCCCTCGCCGGAGAGGTCGACCCGGGAGGGCACGTCCGAGCGGGTCAGCTTGACCGAACCCCGGTCGGGCGGTGGCGTCTTGGAGCGCGTCGTCGGCGGCGTGGTCTGCGGCGTCGTGGGCCGGACCGTCGGGCTCGGCGGGTCGGACGCGCTGGGTAGCGGGATCGGGAACTGGTCGTCCGGGTTGACCGGAGCCTCGCCCAGCGCGGGCGGCTGCACCGCCGGGATCGTCTGCGTGTCGTCCTTGCTGCGCATCGCGTTGCTGATGACGAAGGCGAAGGCGACCACGATGAGCACCCCGGCGAGGATCACCGCGGCGGGCATGAGGAACTCGCTGAGCCGGCGTTGCCCGTCGTCCAGCAGTTGTGGCGGCACGAAGGCACCGCGGCGGCCCGCGGTGCGGTAGCCGTAACCAGCGCGAGGGGTCGCCGGCTGGGACCGTTGCCGGTCCACGCCGAACGGGCGTCCCTCGGATCCTGGCTGGCGACCTGTCGTACGGTCGTCGTCCGGCAACCGACCCTCCCCGGTCGTTCGCGGGCGCGCGCCTGCCGCCGGTGGCGGCCGGGCGGTTGTCCCGAGTGCTGTGCTGTGTGAGTCGGTAGGGGCGTGAGCGTCCGCCCTGGTGCCTGTGGGGAGCTATACCGTCTCACCTTCCGGGAGTTACGGAGAAGAGCGAAATGAGTTACCGACCGTCCGGTTGATCACCTGCCTCGGCGGTTCGGCGGAGGTTCGGCCCGGACCGGGCGGCCACGGCGAGTACGGTGTCCGAAGTCTTCCGTGAGCCCAGCACGACAGGAGAGTCCAGATCAGATGAGCGCCCAGGACAAGACCGGTACCAGCCGCCGGGGTCAGGCCCTCACCGGCGCCTTCGCGGGCGTGGCAGTGATCGCCGTACTGGTCGCCGTCTACGTCGGTATACAGATGTCGGACGATGACAAGCCCGCCGCGGCGCCCTCGGCGGCCGTCACCCAGCCGGCGGCCGAGCCGGCACCGAGCGAGGCCCCGCCGACCCAGGTCGCACCGGCCCAGCCGGCGCTGGACCCGGCGCTGAAGAAGCCGCCGGTGATCAAGCCCGGCACGGGCGACGTCACGGAGCTGAAGGTCACCACGCTGATCGAGGGCACGGGCCCGAAGCTGGTGGCCGGCCAGACCATCATGGCCAACTACATCGGCGCGACCTACTCCGACGGCAAGGTGTTCGACTCGTCCTGGCAGCGCGGCCAGCCGGCCCAGTTCCCGGTCGGCGTGGGCCAGCTCATCGCGGGCTGGGACAAGGGCCTGGTCGGCGTGCCCGTCGGCAGCCGGGTGCAGCTCGACATCCCGGCAGACCTGGCCTACGGCGATTCGCCGGAGGGCGGCAAGCCGGCCGGCGACCTGCGCTTCGTCGTCGACATCCTCGCCGCGCAGTAACGCACGGTCAGAGCTCGCGCACGATCACGTCCACCTGCCGGGGACGGCCCGCGGCCGCGGGCCGCTCCTCGACGGTGAACTTCAGGTCGCGCAGCACGCCGAGCAGGTCGTCCACCGAGGCGGGCGCCGCGTCCGCCTCGGCCAGGGCCCGCACCAGCCGGCCCTTGGTCGCCTTGTTGAAGTGGCTCACCACCGAGCGTCGCGGCTCGCCGTCCACGACCCGCTCGTGCAGCACCCGCACCGCGGCGGTGCGCTCGGCGAGCCCGCCCGACGGCACCCACATCGCGGCGTAGGCGCCCGAGCGCAGATCGAGGACCGGGCCGTCGGCGGCCGCGCGGTCGAGCGCGGGGCTCAGCGCCTTCTTCCAGTACGCGGTGAGCCCGCCGACGACCGGCAGGGTGACCCCGACGGAGCAGCGGTACGCGGGGATCCGGTCGGTCAGCCGCACGACACCCCACAGGCCGGAGAACACGACGGCCCGCTCGTCCACCCAGGCGCGCGCGGCAGGGGCGAGCCCGGCGGCGTCCAGCGCCTCGTAGAGCACGCCGGTGTACACCTCCGCGGCCGGCGCGGCGCTCGCGGTGGCCAGGGCGGCGTTGCGGGCGATCTCGGCGTGCTGCCCGGCGCTGAGCCCGAGGACCGCGAGCGAGTCGGCGACGCCGCGGGCGCTGGTGCGCCGGGTGAGCGAGACGAGCCTGGCCAGGATCCGGCGCCGGGCCGGTGCGAGCCGGGGCAGCCAGAGGCCGGCGGGGTCGGCCGGTTCCCCGGCGGCGGGTGCGGTCTTTCCCTCGGACGGCGGCAGCAGGATGAGCACGCCGCGAGGTTACAAGTCCCGGTCGGCGGCGAGCGCGTCGGCCACGCTGGGATAGATCTCGACCTGTGGCGTGAGGCCCACCGTGCCGAGCAGCCGCAGCATCCCGTCGCTCGGCGCGGCCACCCGCAGCCACCCGCCGGAGGCCCGCGCCCGGTGGTGGCCGAGCACGAACGAGCTCAGCCCGGTCGAGTCGCAGAAGGCGACGCCGGACACGTCGACCACGACCCGGGGCTCCGGCTGGTCGAGCACCTGGTCGAGGGTGGTGCCGAGCACGGTCGCGGAGTCCATGTCGAGGTCTCCGCGGACGGTGACCACCACGGTGTCGCCGAGGTTGCCGATCACGGACACTTGCATGGCTGACCTCCTGAGACGCGGCGAGCACTCTCTCTGCCCCGTCAGGGCGCCGTCCGAACCTGCGGCACCGTGATCGTCGTTTTCACCGTGGCCTGATCGATCTCGCTGACCCGTACGGTGAAGCTCAGCTCGTAGGTGCCCGGCAGCGGGAAGGTGAGGGCGCCGACGGCGTCGTTGCGCGGCGTCAGCGGCAGCATCGGCGCGGAAACCGGCTCGAGGTCCTGTCCGGTCAGCCGGCTGGTCACGGTCCACTCCACGGCCGGCAGCGGCTTGCCCTCCGGCGTGTAGGTGAAGCCGTGCACCGTGTTGTTCTCGCCGAGTTCGACCGGGTAGACGTAGAACTGCAGCGTGAACAGGTTCGAGGTGAGGGTCTGCGAGACGCCCTTCTCGGTGCTCGCGGCCCGCTCGGTCGCGGCGCTGCGGCCCGGGGTGGCCTGCACCAGCACCGCGCTCAGGCCGAGCACCACCACGGTCGCGACGACCTCGATCCCGACCGCGCGGCGCAGCCGG
>NZ_JBEZXZ010000250.1:0-11924 GCF_040638275.1 Actinoplanes sp. NPDC026623
GCCGTTCGCCGCGCCGGCCCAGCAGGCCGGCGAGGTCCAGGTGGGCGGCCCGGCGCCGCGCGTGCGGGGCGTCGTAGTAGACGACCGCGCGCAGCACGGCCGGCAGGAACTGCACCTCGGTGGCGGTGACCGTGACCAGGCACGCCTGCTCGGCGGCGACGAGGTCCTCGGTGCCGGTCGCGGCCAGCAGCTCGCCGGCGGTCAGGTCCGGGTCCGCGGCGGCGAGCAGCAGGGCGCGGCGGGCCGGGGCGGGCAGCCCGGCGACGGCGGCGCGGCAGGAGCGGCCGAGCGGGCTGGTCAGCGGCAGGGTGCACGGCGGCGGCAGGCTGCCGCGGATCTGCCCAGGCGTCAGCGTCCCGGCGAGCTCGATCAGGACGTCGGGGTCGCCGCCCGCGAGCCGGATCAGCGCGGTGAGCACCTCCTCGGGCAGGCCGGGCAGGCGCTCGGCCAGCAGATCCCGGCAGGCGCCGTCATCAAGGGCTTCTTGCACTATTGGTGCAATTACCATGCGACCCAGTTTCCGGCGTGATCACCCACCAACGCAAGGCCGGTGATTTCACCGATGTGTCAAAACTGTTGCCGGCGCAGGCTGCGAAGACCATCGATGCCCCCTGGAGGTTCCCTTGCGCCGGACGTTCGCAATCCTGCTCGCCGTCGTGGCCGCGATCGCGGTCGCGCCCGCGGCCCCCGCCGCCGCGGCCGCACGCACCCCGGTCGTCTTCGTGCACGGCTTCACCGGCAGCGCCTCGAACTGGGCCACCGCCCAGAGCGTGTTCCGGGCCGCGGGCTACAGCAGCAGCGAGCTGTACGCCTACGAGTACAACTCCTACGGCGACAACGTGACCAACGCCCGCGGGCTGGCCACCTTCGTCAGCCAGGTCCGCAGCCGCACCGGTGCCGCCAAGGTCGACATCGTGAACCACTCGATGGGCGGCCTGGTCAGCCTCTGGTACCTCAAGCAGCTGGGCGGCGCGCAGTACGTCAACCACCTGGCATCGCTGGCCGGCGCCAACCACGGCACCACGTCCGCGGGCGCCTGCCTGATCTACGTCACCTGCCAGCAGATGTACCCGGGCTCGGCGTTCATCAACACCCTCAGCGCCGGCGACGAGACGCCCGGCGCGACGCGGTACGCCACCTGGTACTCGGCGTGCGACGGCATCATCATCCCCTACACCAGCACGGTGCTCAGCGGCGCGACCAACAACGCGGTGCTGTGCCAGACCCACCTCGGCTACCTCACCGACACGACGGTGTTGTCGCAGGTCCGCAGCTTCCTGAGCAGCTGACCCCGCACCACCACCGACGGCCGTACGCCGACCGGGCGTGCGGCCGTCAGGCGGGTTTGATCCAGTCGAAGGTGCGCTCGACGGCCCGGCGCCAGTTGTCGTACTCGCGGTCGCGCAGCACCGGGTCCATCGCCGGCATCCACTGTGCCGCCCGGTGCCAGTTGCGCCGCAGATCCTCCAGGTCCGGCCAGTAGCCGACCGCGAGACCCGCGGCGTACGCGGCGCCCAGCGACACCGTCTCGCTGGCCAGCGGCCGCACCACCGGCACGTCCAGCACGTCGGCGATGAACTGCATCAGCAGGTTGTCCGCGGTCATCCCGCCGTCGACCTTGAGCGTCTTGAGGGTCAGCCCGGAGTTGGCGTTCATCGCGTCGACGACCTCGCGGGTCTGCCAGGCGGTCGCCTCCAGCACCGCCCGGGCCAGGTGACCCTTGGTGATGTAGGAGGTCAGCCCCACGATCACGCCGCGGGCCTCGCTGCGCCAGTGCGGCGCGTACAGGCCGGAGAAGGCCGGGACGATGTAGCAGCCGCCGTTGTCGCTGACGGTGCGGGCCAGGGTCTCGATCTCCGGCGCGCTGGCGATCAGCTCCAGCTGGTCGCGGAACCACTGCACCAGCGAGCCGGTGATCGCGATCGAGCCCTCCAGGGCGTACTGGGCGGGCTCGCCGGCGAGCTGGTACGCGACCGTGGTGAGCAGCCCGTGCGTCGAGCGGACCAGCTCCGTACCCGTGTTGAGCAGCAGGAAGCTCCCGGTCCCGTACGTGCATTTGGCCTCGCCGGGGGTGAAGCAGGTCTGCCCGAACAGCGCGGCCTGCTGGTCGCCGAGCGCGGCGCCGATGCGTACGCCCGGGAACGCGGCCTCGGCCGTGCCGAAGACCGCGACCGACGCCCGCACCTCCGGCAGCATCGCCGGGGGGATGCCGAAGAACTCGCACGCCTGCGGCGACCATCGCAGGCTGCGCACGTCCAGCAGCATCGTGCGGCTGGCGTTGGTGACGTCGGTGACGTGCAGGCCGCCGGTGAGGTTCCAGATCAGCCAGGTCTCCATCGTGCCGAAGAGCACCTCGCCGCGCTCGGCGCGTTCCCGCAGCCCGGGCGTGTGATCGAGCATCCAGCTCATCCGCGGCCCGGAGAAGTACGTGGCCAGCGGCAGGCCGCAGCGCTCCTGCACCTCGTCGGCGCCGGGCGCGGCCAGCAGCGCGTTGACCAGGGCGTCGGTGCGGGTGTCCTGCCAGACGATGGCCCGGCCGACCGGCACGCCGGTGTGCCGGTCCCAGAGCACGGTGGTCTCGCGCTGGTTGGCGATCCCGACGGCGGCGACCTGCTCGGTGGTGATCCCGGCGCGGTTCAGGGCGAGGGGACCGAGCCGCTCGACGTTGCGCCAGATCTCCGCCGCGTCGTGCTCGACCCAGCCGGGCCTCGGGAAGTGCTGCTTGTGCTCCTGCTGAGCCAGGGAGACGAGCTGGCCGCGGCGATCGAACACGATGCACCGCGTCGATGTGGTGCCCTGGTCGATGGCGACCACGTAGCGCTCGGTCATCGGTGCCTCCCCTTAGGTCTCAGTGCCGGGCGGCCCCGAGATCCCGGGAGACCGCGCGGGCGGCGTCCCGGACGTAGCCGACCAGTCGCGGGTGCGGCCGGTACCTGGTGTCGCACATCCGTTCGACGAGGCCCGAGACGCCGATCGCGCCGACGACCAGGCCGCCGTACCCCCGGATCGGCGCGGCGATCGCCGCCTCGCCGAGGGTGAGCTCCTCGATCTCCGCGCCCCACCCGGCCAGCCGCACCTGCTCCAGGGCCGCGGCGAGTTCGCGGGGCGAGACGACCGTGCGCCGGGTGAACCGTTCGAGCTCCGCGGGCGGCAGCGCGGACCGGTACGCGAGCAGCACCTTGCCCAGCGCGGTGGCGTGCAGCGGCAGGAGCGTGCCGATGTCCAGGGTCTGGAACGTGTCGTCGGGCCGGAACACGTGGTGCACGACCAGCACCCGGCCCTCGAGGACGGTGCCGATCCGGACGGCCTCGCCGCTGCGCGCGGCGAGCGGGTCCGCCCAGTTGATCGATCGGGAGCGCAGTTCGTTGATGTCCAGATAGCTGGTGCCGAGGTGCAGCAGGGCCGCGCCGAGCTGGTATCGGCCGGACACCCGGTCCTGCTCGACGAAGCCGACATGTTGCAGCGTACGCAGGATGCCGTGGGTCGTCCCCTTGGCGAGATCGAGGGATTTTGCGATCTCGCCAAGGCCCAGCCGGCCCGTGCCACCGGCGAGCATCCGCAGGATCGCGGCCGCTCGCTCGATCGACTGCACCGTGCCGGGCACGTTTCGGATGCTATGCCAATCCGTAACGACGCGCGCACGCTGAGCGTTCGACAATGTCGAACGCCGTTCATTGCCGGTGCCCGTGCGCGTCCATAGCGTCGGGTCACATCGGACCCTGGAGGGCACATGGCAGAACGACTGAAGATCCCGGGATTGCTCGGCGAACTCGCCGCCGAGTTCGCCGGGACCATGATCCTCATTCTCTTCGGCTGCGGCGTCGTCGCGCAGGTGGTGGCCGGCGGCTTCGGCGACCACGACAGCATCGCCTGGGCCTGGGGCCTGGGCGTCGTGTTCGGCGTCTACGTGGCGGGCCGGATCAGCGGCGCGCACCTCAACCCGGCGGTCACCATCGCGCTCGCGGTCTTCAAGGGCTTCGAATGGCGCAAGGTGGCGCCCTACTCCCTGGCCCAGTTCCTCGGCGCGTTCGTCGCCGCCCTGCTGGTGCGCTGGAACTACACCGAGGCGCTGCACGCGGCCGACCCCGGCCTCACCATCAAGACGCAAGGGGTGTTCTCCACCCTGCCGGGCAATGGGGCATTGCCGGTCAACGAGTGGGGCGCGCTGCGCGACCAGGTCATCGGCACCGCCATCCTGCTGTTCCTCATCCTGGCGGTCACCGACGCGGCGAGCACTCCCCCGGGCGCCAACCTGGCGCCGTTCATCATCGGCCTGATCGTCGTCGCCATCGGCATGGCCTGGGGCACCAACGCCGGCTATGCGATCAACCCCGCGCGTGACTTCGGGCCGCGACTCGCCAGCTTCTTCACCGGATACGGTGGCGCGTTCCGAGATCAGACGGGTTACCTGTACTTCTGGGTCCCGATCATCGGCCCGATCATCGGCGGGATCGTGGGCGCCGGTCTCTATCAGGGACTGGTAGGACGGTTCCTGCCGATGGCCGGCCCGCCGGAGCCCGGCAGAATTCCGACACCGCCAACCGAGCACGTGGAGGCAAACCGTGGCTGACTTCGTCGCCGCCGTAGACCAGGGCACGACCAGCACCCGATTCATGATCTTTGATCACGGTGGGAACGAGGTCGGCCGCCACCAGCTCGAGCACCAGCAGATCCTGCCGCAGGCCGGCTGGGTGGAGCACAACCCGATCGAGATCTGGGACCGGACCGTCTCGGTCATGCGCACCGCGATGCAGCAGGCCAACCTGCAGGCGAGCGACCTGGCCGCGCTGGGCGTCACCAACCAGCGCGAGACGACGGTGGTGTGGGACCGGCGCACCGGGCGCCCCTACTACAACGCGATCGTCTGGCAGGACACCCGCACCGACCGGATCGCCTCGGCGCTCGACCGCGACGGCCGCGGCGACGTCATCCGACGCAAGGCCGGCCTGCCGCCGGCCACCTACTTCTCCGGCGGCAAGATCCAGTGGATCCTGGAGAACGTCGACGGGGTCCGCGAGGCGGCCGAGCGCGGCGACGCGGTCTTCGGCAACACCGACAGCTGGCTGCTCTGGCACCTCACCGGCGGCGTCGAGGGCGGCAACCACGTCACGGACGTGACCAACGCCAGCCGCACGATGCTGATGAACCTCGAGACCCTGGACTGGGACGACGAGCTGCTCTCGTTCTTCGGCATCCCCCGGCAGATGCTCCCGGAGATCCGGCCGTCGTCGGACCCCAACACCTACGGCATGGCGCACGCGAAGGGCCCGCTGGGCGGCGACGTCCCGCTCACCGGCGACCTCGGCGACCAGCAGGCGGCCACGGTCGGCCAGGTCTGCTTCGCGCCCGGCGAGGCCAAGAACACCTACGGTACGGGCAACTTCATGCTGCTCAACACCGGCACGGAGCTGGTGCGCTCGAACAACGGCCTGCTCACCACGGTCTGCTACAAGCTCGGCGACGCCGCGCCCGTCTACGCCCTCGAGGGCTCGATCGCGGTCACCGGCTCGGCGGTGCAGTGGCTGCGCGACCAGTTGCACATCATCAACGAGGCCTCGGAGAGCGAGACCCTGGCCTCGACGGTCGAGGACACCGGCGGCGTCTACTTCGTGCCGGCGTTCTCCGGGCTGTTCGCGCCCTACTGGCGCTCGGACGCCCGCGGCGCGATCGTCGGGCTGTCGCGCTTCAACACCAGCGCGCACCTGGCCCGGGCCGCCCTGGAGTCCATCTGCTACCAGAGCCGCGACGTCGTCGAGGCGATGGCGCAGGACTCCGGCGTCACCCTGGACGTGCTCAAGGTGGACGGCGGCATCACGGCCAACTCGCTGTGCATGCAGATCCAGGCGGACGTGCTCGGCGTCGCGGTGAGCCGGCCGGTCGTGGCCGAGACCACCGCGCTCGGCGCCGCCTACGCGGCCGGGCTCGCGGTCGGCTTCTGGAAGTCGACCGACGAGCTGCGCGACAACTGGAACGAGTCGCAGCGCTGGCAGCCGGCATGGACGCCGGAACAGCGGGAACAGGGATACGGCCGGTGGAAGAAGGCCGTGCAGCGAACTCTCGATTGGGTCGACGTTGATTAATATCAATCTCTCTCCAGCCAGCCGGGAAGCTGCGCTCTCCGCGCTGGCCGACAGCGAGGTCGACGTGCTCGTCGTGGGTGGCGGGGTGGTGGGCGCGGGCTGCGCCCTCGACGCCGCCACCCGCGGCCTTTCCGTCGGCCTGCTCGAGGCGCGCGACTTCGCCTCGGGCACCTCCAGCCGGTCCAGCAAGCTCATCCACGGCGGCCTGCGCTACCTGGAGATGCTGGACTTCGCCCTGGTCCGGGAGGCCCTGCGGGAGCGCGGGCTGATACTCACCCGGCTCGCGCCGCACCTGGCCCGGCCGGTCCCGTTCCTCTACCCCCTGCAGCACCGCGGCTGGGAACGGCTCTACGCCGGAGCCGGGGTGCTGCTCTACGACACGATGGCCGCCGCCGCACCGGGCCTGCCCCGCCACCGGCACCTGTCGCGGCGCGGCGCCCTGCGGGTCTGCCCGGCGCTGCGGCGCGACGCGCTGGTCGGCGCGCTGCAGTACTACGACGCCCAGCTCGACGACGCCCGGCACACCATGTTCCTGGCGCGCACGGCCGCGGCGTACGGCGCGCACGTCGCGTCCCGCGCGGAGGTGGTGGGCTTCCTGCGCGAGGGCGAGCGCGTCACCGGCGTACGGGTGCACGACCTCGAGCACGACAGGACCTTCGAGGTACGGGCCCAGCAGGTCATCAACGCCACGGGCGTATGGACCGACGACACCCAGGCGCTGGTCGGCGAGCGCGGCCTGTTCCACGTGCGGGCGTCGAAGGGCATCCACCTGATCGTGCCCCGCGACCGCATCCAGTCCTCGACGGGCCTGATCAGCCGCACCGCGAGCAGCGTGCTGTTCATCATCCCGTGGGGCCGGCACTGGATCATCGGCACCACCGACACCGACTGGACCCTGGACAAGGCGCACCCGGCCGCGTCCAGCACCGACATCGACTACCTGCTCGACCAGGTCAACCGGGTGCTGGCCACGCCGCTGAGCCGCACCGACGTGCAGGGCGTCTACGCCGGGCTGCGCCCGCTGCTCTCCGGCGAGTCGGAGTCCACGTCGAAGCTGTCCCGCGAGCACACCGTCGCCAGCCCGACACCGGGCCTGGTCGTGGTGGCGGGCGGCAAGTACACGACGTACCGGGTGATGGCCCGCGACGCGGTGGACGCCGCGGTGCACGGCCTCGGCCGCTCGGTGCCCCGCTCGTGCACGGAACGGGTGCCGCTGCTGGGCGCCGAGGGATACACCGCGCTGTGGAACCGCCGCCGGCTGCTCGCGGACTCCTCCGGGCTGCACGTCGCCCGGGTGGAGCACCTGCTCGGCCGGTACGGCTCGCTGATCGACGAGCTGCTCGACCTGATCCGGGCCGATCCGGGCCTGGGCAAGCCGGTCGAGGGCGCGGAGGACCACCTGCGCGCCGAACTCGTGTACGCGGCCAGCCACGAGGGCGCCCGGCACCTGGAGGACGTGCTCACCCGGCGTACCCGGATCTCGATCGGGACGTTCGACCGCGGCATCGCGGCCGCGCCGGTGGCGGCCGACCTGATGGGCCCGGTCCTGGGCTGGACCGCCGAGCAGACGGAACGGGAGGTGCGGCACTACCGGCTGCGCGTCGAGGCGGAACGCGCGTCGCAGGAGCAGCCGGACGACGAGACGGCCGACGCCGCGCGCCTCGGCGCCCCGGAGGTCATACCGCTCCGGACGCCCTGACCCCACCGGTTTTCGAAACAATTCGCCCTAGGGCTTCGACATCGATGTATGCGAATGTGAAGCCTGGAGTTCCGGGAACCGAGGGTAGGAGTCCGCATGGGGGCAGAGGTTCACACCTGGGCGCGCCGGCTGCTCGGCGCGGGGCTGGCGGCCGCGATGATCGTCGCGGGGCCGGCCGCCCCGGCCGCGGCGGCGGCGCCGGTGCTGCTGAGCGACGACTTCGCCGACGGCGACGCGGCCGGATGGCGGACGTCCGGCGGCCGCTGGTCGGTCGCCGAGGCGAGCCTGCTCCAGGACGACGTGAACGCCAGGGCCGTCGCCCGGGCCGGCGACCAGTCCTGGACGGACTACGCGGTGTCCGCCCGGGTCCGGCCCGCCGCCTACCGTGACGCCGGCTCGTCGGCCGGCGTGCAGGCCCGGGTGCAGAGCGACGGCAGCCACTACTACCTGGTGACCCGCGCCGACGGCACCGTCGAGATCGGCCGGGTGACCGGCGGCCGGTCGACCGCGCTCGCCACCGCGGCCTACCCGGTCGCGACGCAGATCTGGCGGTCGCTGACCCTGATCGTCAAGGGCGCCACCCTCACCGGCGTGGTCAACGGCGAGCCGATGCTGTCCGCCACCGACACCCGCCTCGCCCGCGGCCGCGCCGCGCTCTGCACGACGTACGCCGGCGCCTCGTTCGACGACGTCGTCGTCGGGTCCTACGTGGCCACCGCGCCGGACACCCAGGCCCCGCTCACCCCCGGAAGGCCCCGCGTCGTCGACGTCACGCCGACCACCGCGACGATCTCCTGGTCGCCCACGGTCGACAACGTCGGCGTGGTCGACTACGTGGTCTACAGCGGCGAGCAGTTCTACCAGCAGTACCCGGTGCGCACGGTCACCGGCACCGGGCCGATCACTCTGCCGCTCGGCCCGACCGCGGCCTACATCCACTTCGCGGTCGCGGCGCGCGACGCCGCCGGCAACGTCTCGCCGATCTCGGGGCGCACCAGCATCCCGCAGCCGCCCAGCTTCCCGCGCTCCGGCGACGACAAGGTGGCGCCGACGGCGCCCGGCAACCCGGTGCTGAGCGGCACCACCGCCGACGGCCGGGGCGTCCTGACCTGGGCACCAGCGACCGACAACGTCGGCGTCCGGGAGTATCACGTGCTGCTGACCGTCAACATCGACGAGACCCGGTTGCTCGCCAAGGTCAGCGAGCCGACGGCGACGGTCTCCGTCAGCGGCGCCTACCCGATGGTCCGGATCATCGCGTACGACGCGGCGTGGAACTCGAGCACGAGCGCGACCGTGCCGTACGGGCCGGCACCCACCCCGACCCCGACGGCGCCGCCGCCGGCCCGGAGCGGGTCCTAGGTTCGCGTCGCCGCCGCGTTCAGGCCTGCCGGGCGGCGGCCGCCTGCGGGTGTCGCCGAGCCGCGGCACCCGGGCCTCGAGTTCGCCGTCGGCGGCCCGCGCCGCGATCTCGGCCAGCACGGCCAGCGCCTGCTGTTCCTGCGTCGTGCCGGCCTTCCCGCGGCTCATGCGCCCGCTCCTGCGTTGGTGAGTTCCCATACGAACTCGTCGTATGTCTGGCCGCGCTCGGCGAGCATGTCCTGCAGAAGTTGCCACGAGGCGGCGAGGCCGGCCTGCCCGCCGAGGCGTTCCTCCTCGGCCCGCAGGCGCGCGTAGAGCGCCGCGGCGGCCTCGACCGCGCGTGGCTCGGGCAGCCGCCGGGAGGAGTGGTAGCCCACGATCCGGCCGTCGGCGCCGAACGACGGCGTGACGTGCGCGAGCACCCAGTAGGCGACGCCGTCGCTGGCGAGGTTCACCACGTACGCGAAGATCTCCTGGCCCGCCGTGAGGGAGTCCCACAGCAGCTTGAAGATCACCTTCGGCATGTCGGGGTGCCGGATGATGCTGTGCGGCCGACCGATGACGTCGCGCTCGTCGTATACCGAGATGCGCAGGAAAACGTCGTTGGTGTACGTCAGGCGGCCCTTGAGGTCCGTCTTGGTCACGATGAGCTCGTGCGCGCCGAAGTCGCGCGTCTCACCGGTCAACCGGGTTGCGATCGCCCTCATGGCTGCTCCCACATAGTGGTTAAGACTTGACAACCTCCCCATCGCCGAGGGCCGCTTCCGATGAAGGGGTATCCGGTGGCACGACGGTTGCTAACCCGGCGCCGCCGGTGCCGGGCAGCCGAGCAGGTGCGCGCGGTACTTGGCCTGCAGGACGTGGCCGGCCGCGTCGGCCACCCGGGCCGCGAAGACCGGGGACCGGCGCGCGGCGGCGAGCAGCGACGCGGTCATCGCCGAGACGTTCTGCGGGCGGATCGTCAGCACCAGGTCGCCGCCCGCGTCCACGAAGCGCACCGCCCGGTCGCCGTCCGGCACCGACTCGACGGCGTCCGCCGCGCCCAGGTCGTCGGACATGACCAGGCCGGTGTAGCCCAGCCGCTCGCGCAGCAGGCCCGTGACGATCGGCCGGGAGAACGCCGCGATGGTCGTGGGGTCCAGCCGGGGATACGACGCCAGCGAGATCATCACCCCGGCCGAGCCCTGCCGCATGCCGTCCGCGAACGGGCGCAGGTATTCGTCGTCGGCGGTCGCGGTGCGGTCGACCGCCCGGGTGGACGTGTCGGTGTTGGCATGCACCCGGCCGAGCCCCGGGAAGTGCTTGAGGATCGTCAGCACGCCCGCGCCCTGCGACGCGGCCACGACCGTGCGGACGTCCTCGGCGACCGGGCCGGGGTCGGAGCCGTACTGCCGGTGGAACGCGCCGATGGGCGGGTTGCCCTCGCCCAGGCCGGCCGGCACGGTGTCGGCGACCGGCCCGAGATTGACGGTGACGCCGATCCCCGCCAGGCGCCCGGCGGTGTCGGCGACGGCCCGCCGCAGTTCCTGCCGCGGTCCGCCGCCGAGGCGCTCCGCCGCCGGGATCACCGGGAAGTCGGGTCCCTTCAGGGTCTGCACGCTCCAGCCCTCCTGGTCGACGGCGACGAGCAGGGGCGGGGCGGCGCGGCGCTGCAGGGCGACGATGTCCGCGCGAAGGTCGCCGGCGGGACGCGAGCTGCGACCGGAGAGGAAGACGCCGCCGAGGTGGTAGCGGGCCACCAGCGGCCCGAGCCGGCGCGGCGCGTTCACCGAGACGCCGACCATCAGCACCTGGCCGACGCGCTCCTCGAGCGACATCGCCCCGACGGCCGCCGTCACGCAGGGCGGAAGGCTGCTACCGGGCCCCGGCGCCGGGGAGGTCGCGGGTGGACGGTCCGCGACCGGCGTCTCCGCGCCGACGACGGCGAGCGGGACGAGCACGGCCACCGCGAGACACCACCGCATGATCGTCATCGGTGCCCAGGCTAGCCGGGCGGCGCATCACGCCTGCTGGGCTTCGATGGCCGCCTGGACGGCGTCCGGGGTACGCGCGACGGTGGCGCCGTCGTCGGTGGTGATGATCGGCCGCTGGATCAGTTCCGGGTGCCGGGCCAGGGCCTGCAGCCAGCGGGACCGCGAGGCGTCGTCCCGGGGCCAGTCCCTGACACCGAGTTCCTCGGCGACGGGTTCGCCGAGCCGGACGAGGTGCCACGGTTCCATGTCCAGGCGCGTGAGCACCTCCTCGATCTCGGCCCCGGTGGGCGGCTGTTCGAGGTAGCGCCGGACGGTGTACTCGCTGCCCGCGGCGTCGAGGAGTTCCAGGGCGTTCCGGCACTTCGAGCACTGCGGGTTGATCCAGATCTCCACGGTGAGGATTCTCGCCGGTGCGGACGGCCCCGCACAACGAGCGGCGGGGCCACCGAGGTGGCCCCGCCGATCATCGGGTCGTTACTGGTTGAGGCCGCAGGGCGCGAACCGCTCCAGGCCCTCCGGCCGGGCCGCGGCGCGGCCGATCGCCGTCTCGATCCGGTTGAGCACCGCGACCCGCTTGTCCTGCAGCGGGCCGAGGATCGCGTTGCGGATGAAGTTCGAGCCGCCCTCGCCGACGCTCGACGCCAGCCGCTTGTTCGCCTCGGCGATCTGCGTGTCGAGCAGCTCCAGGTTGCGGGTGACCTCGGCCTGTGCCTGCGCCGGGATGGCCGGCAGGCCGGTCACGTCGGGGCAGTTCACGGTCGGTGCCGCGCCCGCCGCGGCGTCGCCGCCCGCGGCTTCGCCCTGGCCGGC